>DASQCG010000346.1:0-15290 GCA_035634825.1 Thermomicrobiales bacterium
CCGAGCTCCTTGTTCACGAACAGGAAATAGACTGTGCCGATCGTCTCGATCCCGATCGACATCATGAAGATCGAGATCGCCAGCGGCGACAGCACCATCGACCGCCGCAGGTACCGCAGCCCGCCGGCCAGCTCCGCCTTCCAGTGATGCGTCTCGACGGGCAGTTCCGGATCAACCGGCGCGGGCTGATCCGGGATCTTCCGGAGCAGGAACGCAGAGGTCACGAAGCTGACCGTGTCGAAGAGCAGCGCGACCGGGCCGGTCAGCAGCTGCACGAGCAGGCCGCCGACGCTGAATCCGCCCGCTTCGGAGATCGCCGATCCGCCCGAAAGCGTGGCATTGGCCTCTTCGACGTGCTCCCGTCCGACCACCTGCGGCAGAAAGGAGCGGTCGGCGATCCGGAAGCAGAGCCGGGCCACGCTCGTCACGAAGGCGACGGCAATCAGGTGCCCCAGCGTCAAGGAATCGAGCCAGAAAGCGACCGGGATCGTCACCAGCGCCCCGGCGCTGGCCAGGTCCGAAGCGATCATGACCCAGCGGCGCGACATCCGGTCGATCCAGATTCCGGCGATTGAGCCGAGCACAACGCTCGGCACGATTCCGGCCAGGCTGAGCAGGGCGATCTCCGCCGGTCCGGCATTGAGCTGCTGGACGGCGATGAACGGGAAGGCGGTTGACGTAATCAGCGATCCGAAGATCGAGATCATCGACGCGGAAATCAGGAGTCGAAACGAGTGCAGCGTCCAGACGCCGCGCTGAAATCGGGCTCTCATTGGTGATCCATGCTTCGCTATGATTGCGGCCGGCGAGTCTAGCAGAAAGGTGTTGCTGTGGATGTCGAGGGGTTCGTCATTTCGCTCGACGATGCGCTGAAGGCCCACGCCGCGGCAGGCGGCGCGTACCATCAGTTCTTTCAGGTTCCCGAGATGAGCGCTGGCATCTACACCTTACCGGCAGGAGGGGTGGATGGGCAAGCCCCGCATGTCGAGGACGAGATCTACTACGTGGTCTCAGGCAGGGCGCAGGTCCAGATCGGCGATCGCCACTTTCCGGTCCAGACCGGCGCGACTATCTTCGTCGCCCGCGAGGTCGAGCATCGTTTCCACGACATCGCGGAGGACCTGACGATCCTGGTCATCTTCGCCCCGGCCCACGACGAAGCCGAGTCCGACCGCCGCCGCGCCTCAGCCGCCGATCCAGGCGCGTAGCACGCGGCCGCCGGTCGAGCTGGAAATCCGCGCCGTCCCGGCATTCGCGAACAACACCGCGGTCGACCCGGCGGCGAGCGCCACCGTGCCCTGTCCGGTGCTCAGCTCGGTCCCACCGCGCACGCAAGTGAAGACCTGGGGACCGGATTCCCGCGCGATCTCGATCCACTCACCCGGACCGATCTGCAGGACTTCGAGCGAGAAGAAGTCGCAGTGGACCGCCGGCCCTGGTCGATCGGTGGGCGTCCGCATCTCGGCGTGGTTCGGCTCCGGCCGGAGATCCGGGTTCATCGCGGCCAGGCCGACCCCGATATGCATCTCCCGGGCCCGGCCCCAATCCTCGAGCCGGTAGGTGATTGCGGACTGCTGCTGGATCTCGTAGAGGACAATCCCGCCGCCGAGCGCATGGATTGTCCCAGCCGGCAGGAAGAGCGTGTCGCCCGGCGCGACCGGCACTGTCCGCATCAGCGGCACGATCGACTCGCCGCTTTCGAGGCGCTTGCGTACCACGTCGACCGACACTCCATCCTGAAGGCCCGCGTAGACAACGGCTCCCGGTGCGGCCTCGAGGATGAACCAGGCCTCCGTCTTGCCGCAGCCGTCGGTAGGTGCGAGGTCATCGGTCGGATGGACCTGGATCGAGAGGTTCTCGTGTGCGTCGATCAACTTGGCCAGCAGCGGAAACCCGGTGCTGCGAAAATGTCGTGCCACCGGGCCGAGCAGGGTCTCGGGATCGCGCGCGACCAAATCGCCCAGCGTCTGCCCGGCGTATGGTCCCTGCGCGACGACGGCATCATTGCTGGTCAGGACCGCCTCGCCGATGTCGTTCTTGCCATCGAGCGCAATCCCGAAATGAGCGAGGCGATCCCCGCCCCACGGCTTCGAATCCAGGCGCGGATGCACTAGCAGTGGCATAGATAACGTTGACTCTTCCATAGGCATGCATAATGTCGATCAGAGATGCGACTGTCAAATGAAAGTGACGCGAATCATGGATGACGGCACTGCCCGGCTCCTCGATGAATCAATCTCCGCGCCGTCGTTTTGGGCTGTCATTCCAGCCGGTGGATCAGGCACCCGGCTCTGGCCGCTCAGCCGGACCGCGCGGCCCAAGTTCTTGCTCCCGCTGGTCCGGCGGGAGACCTCGCTGCTCCAGGATACGGCCGAGCGGATATGGGCAATGACGCCACCGCAGCGGACGCTGGTCGTCTGCGGCTCAGCCCATACGGTGGCGATCGCCCGCCAGCTGCCGGAGATCCCTGAGGGCAATCTGGTTGTTGAGCCATCACCGCGCGGCTCCGGCCCAGCCATCATCCTGGCCGCTGCCCTGATCCACCGGCTCGATCCGAACGCGATTATGGGCAGCTTCGCCGCCGACCACGATGTGACCGACCGGCCAGCGTTCGAGCGGGCCGTGCGGACTGCGATCCGGGCCGCTCAAGAGGACTGCCTCGTCACGATCGGTCTGACACCGACGCGACCCGAAACCGGCTACGGCTATATCGAGCGCAGCGACAACATCGTCATCGACGATGACGGGTCGACCGCCTTCGAAGCCCTCCGCTTCGTCGAAAAGCCGCCGCTCGAGACCGCACTGCAATACCTGGAAAGCGGCCGTTTCCTCTGGAACGCGAGCATGTTCATCTGGAAGTGCTCGACGTTGCTGGAGGTCGCCCGCACCCTGATGCCGGACCTGCTCGACGCCATCAACCAGATCGTCGACGTCTGGGATACGCCGGACCGGGAGGACACGATCATCCGCGTCTGGGAGGCGCTCCCCGAATCGACGATCGACCAGGGCATCATGGAGAAGGCTGATCGCGTCGCGGTGGTGCCGGCCGACATCGGCTGGAGCGACGTCGGCGATTGGCATGGTCTCGGCGAGCTGATCGAGCAGGATTCGGTCGGCAACAGCGTCCGCGGCGACATCGTCCAGGTCGAAACCAAGCGCAGCGTCGTCTGGTCCGAGACCGGCCGGCTGGTGGCGCTGATCGGTCTCGAGAATGTCGTCGTGGTCGATACCGAGGACGCTCTGATGGTGATCGACCGCAACCGCTCACAGGACGTCAAGAAGATCGTCGGGGAGCTCAAACGCCTCAGCCGCCACGAACTCAGCTGACAGGTCGGTCTCCGGCGGGAGGCGGGATGGCGACATTGGTCCTCGTCCACGGTGCGGTCGGCGGCGGCTGGTGCTGGCGCTGGGTGGTACCCCTCCTCCGTGCCGGACGACATGAGTGGATCAACAATGACCGCCGCTGTACGAGTCCCCAGCACTGCGCCAATTCCAATCCTCGAGGGCTTCGTCGCGGTCCGACGTTGGCATCGCGGTGTTGCGCCAGGTCGATCTCAGCAGCATGCAGAGCGCGGCGCCGGCCAGCGTGAGGACAACCAGATCGAGGCCGGGTGAGCGGACGTCTCGCTCCGGATTCACGGCCGCGCCCAGCAACCAGAGCAAGGGAATAACCACGGCCGAGGTGACGCTGGCGATCAATGCTTCCTTGACGATCGATGCGTTCGACATGGTGTGCTCCTCTCCTTCGTCAAGTCGGATTTCGATTTGGACTTCTGGATCGAACGTGCAACCTGCGTGAAGTCCAGATTGATGACTGCCGTGAACTACGTTCACCAGATAGTCGTCCGCGCCGGCCAAGAATCGACAGAATGCGATCTGGCGATTGCGCTCCTCGACCTTGTCTGACAAGTGCCACCCGAAGAACTGAGGCGGACCGCGCCCACCTGCCAGAATGCTGGGATATCATTTACCCAGGATTGACGGTGCTCTCGACAGATTTGCCGTAGTGACGCTGCGTCGCCACGGCAGGCCGTTCGACAAGAGACCAACCGAACTCCGGACCACGCCGTCGCCCGCCGCAGATCGCCTTCCTGCGCCGGTCGGCTCCGGAATCGGAAGACGCAGCAAGGCGGAGAGGCCCATCCCACCATGGCAATTGAAATCGGATCCCGAGACGCCGTCCGCGGCAGCGTCCCCTTTAATGACGTCGCCATCATCCTCGACCCGTTGGACGCGGTCGGCGTCGCCAAGCGCCCGCTCCTGCCCGGAACGGTCCTGGTTCGCGACAACGGTGAGGAGCTGCGCATCGCGCAGATGGTGCCGCCGGGCCACAAGTTCGCCCTGATCGACATCGCGAACGATGCGCCAGTTCGCCGCTACGGCCAGATCATCGGCTTCGCTACGGCCGACATCAAACCCGGCCAGCATGTCCACGTCCAGAACATGTCGATCAAGGAGCAAGGCTCGCTCAAGGTCGATTACGCCATCGGCACCGAGTACAAGGCTGAAACCTTCGTGCCTGAGTCAGAGCGGCGCACTTTCATGGGCTTCAGGCGCAAGGACGGCCGGGTCGGCACCCGTAACTACGTCGCCGTCCTCGCCTCGGTCAATTGCTCGTCGTCGGCGACTGTGGCCGTGGTCAACTATTTCAGGCAACCCGGCGCGCTCAAGGACTACCCGAACGTCGACGGCGTGATCGGCTACCCGCACAAGGGCGGTTGCGGCGCGCACATCGGCTCGCGCGATCTCCAGCTTTTCCAGCGCACGCTTGCCGGGGTTGTCGATCACCCGAATGTGGCGGGCTACGTCGTGCTCAGCCTCGGCTGTGAGGTCAACCAGCCGTCCGACATGATCGAGTCGACGACCATGAAGGACGACCAACCATTGGTCATCACGATCCAGCAGGACGGCGGCTTCGCGAAGACGGTCGAGCTCGGCATCGAAGCGGTCAAGCGGCTGCTCCCGGAAGCCAACAAGGCGGTCCGCGAAGAAGTCACGGCCGATCACCTGATGGTCGCGCTCCAGTGCGGTGGCTCCGACGGCTGGTCCGGCGTGACGGCCAACCCGGCTCTCGGCAAGGCGGCCGATCTGGTTGTCCAGCAAGGTGGCACGGTTGTCCTCGGCGAGACGACCGAGGTCTACGGGGCCGAGCATCTGCTCACCCGCCGCGCCAGGAGTCCCGAGGTCGCCCAGCGGCTGATCGACATGATCCACTGGTGGGAGGACTACACGGCCTACTTCGGCGGCACGATCGACAATAACCCCTCGCCCGGCAACAAGCTCGGCGGACTGACCACGATATACGAGAAGTCGCTCGGCGCGGTCGCCAAGGCCGGCTCGATGCCGCTCAACCAGGTCGTCGCCTATGGCGAGCGGGTGACCGAGAAGGGCTTCGTCCACATGGACACCCCTGGCTACGATCCGGTCTCGGTCACCGGCCAGGTCGCCGGTGGCTGCAACGTCGTCTGCTTCACGACCGGTCGCGGCTCGGCCTTCGGCTTCAAGCCGTCCCCATCGATCAAACTGGCCACCAACAGCGAGCTCTACGGTAAGCAGGAACCCGACATGGACATCAACTGCGGCCGCGTGCTCGATGGCATCACGCTCGACCAGATGGGACAGGAGATCTTCGAGGAGATCCTGGCCGTCGCCTCCGGCACGCGCACGAAGAGCGAACTGGCCGGCGTGGGCGAAGAGGAGTTCAACCCCTGGATCCTGGGCGCGATGCTCTAGTGCGGATGGAGATCGATCTCGAGCATTCGCACCTCCTGATCGCGCAGTTCGCTGAGCGGGCGACGCCGCTCGGCTCGGTCGTCGATCGCGCTGCGGATAGCGCGGGTGCTGCCGGAAGTATCGCGGCGCTCGTGAAGCAAGCCGGCGCCGACGTCATTTCGGTCGCGCCGGTCGTGTCCGAGCGCGCGCCTGATCTTATTGCAGCCTTAGCCGCGGCCGGAGTGACAATCCAGGTCATTGCGACGCCCGAGGATGCGCGAGATCGACCGGTCGGGCTCTCGCTGGCCACAGGGGCAATTGCCGAGACCGGATCGGTCCTCCTCGACGAGCGCCAACTGGCAGATCGCGCGGCCAGCTTGATGACATTGCACAGCATCGTCCTGGTCGCGGCCTCGGACATCATCCCCAGCCTCGACAGCACGCCGGCACTGCTTCGCGAGATCGCCGGGCGGTCGGGCGGCGGCTACGCCAGCTTCGTGACCGGCCCAAGCCGCACCGCCGACATCGAGATGTCGCTCACCGTCGGCGTGCAAGGTCCCGGCCAGGTCACTATCCTGTTCGTAGATTCACTGACGTAGCGAAAGCAGCCCGCCATGGTCTCGGCTCAGGAACAGCACGCACGATCGCAGCACGAACATGACGATCCCCATGTGATCCAGCCGTTCCCCGAGCGGTACCAGACCGCGCTCGACAACCCCCGCCTGGCCGCCAACGTCACCCGCTACCAGCGCAACTGGCGCGTCAACCGCGACACCTCGTTCGAGGAGGTCGAATTCGAGCGGCTGCGGACCGAGTTCAAGGCGACCAAGACCCGCGTCCAGGATCGGCTCGACGATTACCTCGCCCAGTTCCAGAAGGCGGCCGAAGAGACCGGGGCCATCGTCCACCACGCCGGCAATGCCCGGGACGCCAACCGGATCGCGCTCGAAATCTGCCGCGCGCATGAGGCGAAGCAGATCGTCAAGTCCAAATCGATGGTCACCGAGGAGATCGAGCTCAATCATTTCCTTGAGGGCCAGGGTATCGAGTGCGTCGAGACCGACCTCGGCGAGTGGATCGTCCAGAAAGCCGGCCAGCGCCCGAGCCACATCGTCGGTCCCGCGCTGCACATGGGACGGCAGGACGTCGCCGAACTGCTCAATGACAAGTTGAACGTCCCGGTCTCGCAGGAGGACATCCCGGAGCAAGTCCACGCGATCCGCGACCTGATCCGGCCGCTCTTCTTCACCGCCGGGATCGGCATGACAGGCGCCAACGCGCTGATCGCCGAGTCGGGCAGCGTGATGATGTGCACCAACGAGGGCAACGGTCGCATGGCGTCGTCCGTGCCGCCGGTCCATATCGTCATGGCCGGCATCGAAAAGCTGATCCCGTCCTTCGACGACGCCGTCACCCAGCTCCGCCTGCTCGGACGCAGCGGCACGGGCCAGCGCCTGACCGTTTACACGACCTTCATCACCGGCCCGACGCCTGGGCACGAGATGCACATCATCCTGGTCGACAACGGTCGCCGCAAGATGCGCGCGATGCCGGAGTTCCGCGAGGCGCTGCACTGCATCCGTTGTGGGGCCTGCGCCAATGTCTGTCCGCCGTACCGGGAGGTCGGCGGCCACGTCTTCGGCTACATCTATACCGGCGCGATCGGCCTCGTCGTGACGCAGTTCCATCATGGCCTCGACGCGATCGCCAAGCCGCAGAGCATGTGTCTTTCCTGCAACGCCTGCGAGACGGTCTGTCCGGTGAATATCCCGCTCCCGCAGCAGATCATCGACGTCCGCAAGATGGTCGTCGCGAAGAAGGGATTGGCGGGACCGAAGCGGCTCGTGGTCGCGATCATCCAGCGCCCGAAGGCCTTCAGCCTCGCCACCCGGATCGGCCGGCGCGCCCAGCTCCCGGTCACGCGCGGCGGCAAGTTTGTCCGCCTGCGCAGCGTGCCGAAGCTGAATCGACAGACGAAGTGGCGCTCGATGCCGGCTCTGGCGACGAAGACGGTCATGGATCGCGTCGCGCCCGGCAATTTCTTCCCGCAACAGTCGGCGGTCGTTTCGAACCCGGTCACCGGTAAGATGGCCGCGGTCTTCCCCGGCTGCATTACCGATCGGGTCTACCCGGAGCAGGGGATGGCCGTGATCGACATATTGCGCGGTCTCGGCATGCGGGTGATGGTGCCGAAGGGGCTGAACTGCTGCGGCCTGCCGTCGAGCAACATGGGCGACGATCCTGCCGCCAAACGGATGGCGAAGCAGACGATCCAGGCCCTCGAGCGGGCACAATGCGAATTCATCGTCTCCGGCAGCGCGAGCTGCGTGGCGATGATCATGCAGGACTACATCCACCTCTTCCGCAACGATCCCGGCTGGCAGCGCCGCGCGATCGCCCTGGCCGGCAAGGTGCGCGACCTGACCACCTTCCTGGTCCACGACGCCCAGCTTCAGCCCGGCGCCCTGCATGGACCCGAGGACGAGGAGTCGATCACCTATCACGACTCCTGCCAGGGGTTGAACGCACTCGGCCTGGCTGCCGAGCCGCGCTACCTCCTGTCGGACGTGTTGGGCATCCCGGTCAAGGAGCTGGCCGAGAACCGGCTCTGCTGCGGCTTCGGCGGCTCGTTCGGGTTCGACTTTCCGGAGGTTTCCGAGCGGCTGATGAATGCCAAGCTCGACAACGCCGCCGCAACCGGGGCGCACACGGTCGTCACCGACAACCAGGGCTGCATCATGCACCTGCGCGGCGGCTGCGACGCCGGCAAACGCCCGATGACCGTCAGCCACATCGCCGAACTGATCTCCGCCCGCATGCGCCAGAGGCAATCGACCCCAATCGCGTGATACTTGACTGCACTACATGTGACGTGTAGTATCGTCGCATGAACGACGGACGCTGGGACAACTTGATCCAGGCAGCGCAGGCGGCCAGCGAGGCGACTGGTCTCCCGGTTGCCGACGTGCCGCTCGATGCGATCGCGGAACACGCCGGGCTCTCCCGCGCCACGCTCTATCGCCGGATCGGCTCCCGCGCAGCCCTCGAGGACGCGATCCGCGCCGCCGGCATCGATCCTGGTGGCCGCCCCGATGTCCGGGAACGGGCGACAGAGGCGGCTGCTGACCTGATCGAGGAGGGTGGACTCGCCGCTCTGACGCTCGAAGCCGTGGCGGAGCGCGCTGAGTGCTCGGTTCGCGCCTTGCACACGCAGGTTGGCGGACGGGACGGACTGCTGGCGGCGGTCTTCGAGCGGTACAGCCCATTGCCCGGAATCGAGCGCGCGATGGCCGGCGAACCGATGCCGCTTGAGCAGAGTCTCCGTGCGATTTACGGCACGATCCTCGACACCGCACTCGCCCGGCCCGGTTTGCTGGCCGCGGTTGTCGCCGATGTCGCGTTTCGGCCCGACGGTCCAACGGCCGAGTATGTCCGCGGCACGTATTTGCCGCGGGTGACCGGTGTCATCCTGCCGTGGCTCGAAGACCTGGTGCGCTCAGGCGAGATTCGACCGCTGCCGATTCCCCTCCTGGTCCAGCTTCTGGTCGGTCCTATTGGCGCCCACGTCTTCCTTGGCCCGGTGCTGGCCCGTACCACCGGACTGCAGCCGCCGTCGCGCGAGGAGGTCTGCGACGGCCTGATCGACGCCTTCGTGCGCGCGGTCGCTCGCTCACCCGCGGAACCCTTGCGTAACGACTGAACATCGCCCCGATACGTATCGATGGTTGTATTGCCACGCTCATGCGAGGAGAGTGGAACTATGTCCGCACTGACTCGACCGTCACCGACCACCGGCGCTCCGACCCAACCGCCGATCGACGACCTGAAGTACCGCCGCCGCTGGTGGACCCTCGCTGTCCTTTCGCTCAGCCTTCTGATCATCGGCCTGGACAACACCGTTCTGAACGTCGCCATTCCGACGCTGCAGGAGCACTTCTCGGCGTCCGCATCCGAGCTGCAATGGATGGTCGACGCCTACATCGTGGTCTACGCCGGCCTGCTCCTGACCCTCGGCGCGGCTGGCGATCGCTACGGACGCGGCAAGGCACTCCAGATCGGTCTGCTGATCTTCGGCGCGTCAAGCGTCTGGGCCGCCTTTGCCGGATCTGCCAACCATCTGATTGCCGCCCGCGCGGTGATGGGTATCGGCGGTGCGGCGATCATGCCCTCAACCCTCTCGATCTTGAGCGATGTCTTCCCGCGCGAGGAGCGGGGCAAGGCGATCTCGATCTGGTCCGGTGTCGCCGGTCTGGGGATCGGCCTCGGTCCGCTTTTCGGCGGCTTCCTGCTCGCGCACTTCTGGTGGGGCAGCGTCTTCCTGATCAACGTCCCGATCGTGATCGCCGCGCTGATCCTCGGCTGGTTCCTGGTCCCGGACAGCCGCGACGAGCATGCTCACCCGCTCGACATTCCCGGCGCGATCCTCTCGATCTCTGCCATCTCCATGCTCGTCTACGCGATCATCGAGGCGCCGAACCGGGGCTGGCTCGACAGCCGCACCCTTATCAGCTTCGCGGTCGCGATTGCGCTTGGCATCGGCTTCTTCTGGCGCGAGCTGCACACCGAATTCCCGATGCTCGACCTTGCCTTCTTCCGCAACCCGCGCTTCTCGTTTGGAGCCGCGGCGATCGGCATCAGCTTCTTCGCCCTCTTCGGTGTGGTCTTCGCCAATACACAGTACCTGCAGTTCGTCCACGGTTACACCGCGCTCGAGGCGGGAGTCCGCCTGATTCCGATCGCCTTCGGGATCATGGTTGGCGCCGGCAACAGCAACCGCCTGGTTGCTCGCGGCGGCACCACTCGGGTCGTCGTGGGCGGGATCCTGATCGTCGCCGCAGTCATGGCCAGCATCGGTTTTTGGCAGGTCGACACGCCGTACTGGGTGATCGGTACGACACTTTTCATCCTCTCGGTCGGGATGGGCAACGTGATGGCGCCGTCGACCGATGCCGTCATGGGGGCGGTTCCTGAGGCCAAGGCCGGGGTCGGCTCGGCCATGAACGACGTCGTCCGGCAAGTTGCCGGCGCGTTTGGGGTCGCGATCATCGGCTCGATCCTGAACACGTCCTATACCCGAAACATGCATGACGCTACCGCCGCGCTGCCACCGCAGGCTGCCGAACCAGCAGGAAACTCGGTCGGGGCGGCGCTCGTCGTCGCTTCACGGATAGGCGGGCAAGCCGGTGAGGCTTTGGCTGCGGCTGGACGCGCTGCCTTCACTGACGCGATGAATGTCGCCGCGTTGATTGCCGCCGCGATCGCGTTGGTCGGCGCCGTCATCGTCGCCCGCAACCTCCCGGCCCATCATCTCCCTGTGGCCGAACAACCTTTGGCAGGTGAGGACGGTTTGCCGTAGGATGCCCCGCAAGACGGATCGATCCATGCCACGGGAAGGAGCACCGGGTGCCGCTTTGTGTCTATCGAACGGGCAGTGACGCCTCGCCGCGTTTGGGCCTGATTGCCGGGGAGCGCGTGATCGATGTCGCCGCCTCGGGCGGTCCCGCCTCGCTCTCAGCGGCGCTTCAGCTCTCCGCCGCCGATTTGCGTTCGCAACTGGACGCCGTTGCCGGCTCGAAGGACACACTCGCCCTCGCCGATGTCACACTCGATGTGCCGATGGATGAGCAGGAGATTTGGGCGGCCGGCGTCACCTATCTCCGCAGCCGCGATGCACGCATGGAGGAGTCGACCGAGAAGAGCGTCTACGACCGCGTCTACGATGCCGAGCGGCCGGAGATTTTCTTCAAGGCGATGCGCAACCGCGTCTCCGGCACCGGCACGTCGGTCGCGATCCGCAGCGATTCCTCATGGGATGTGCCCGAGCCGGAGCTCACGCTTGCAATCAACGCCATGGGTGAGATCGTCGGCTATACGATTGGCAACGACGTTTCCTCGCGCACGATCGAGGGCGAGAACCCGCTCTATCTCCCGCAGGCCAAGGTCTACTCGAAGTGTGCCGGCCTCGGCCCGGTCATCGCGCTCGCCTGGGAACTGACCGAGACCGGCGACCTGACGATCAAGCTGACCATCACGCGCGACGGCAAACGCTACTTCGAGGGCGAGACCTCGACTGCGCAGATCCACCGCCCGTTCGAGCAGCTCGTCTCATACCTCTTCCGCAACAACGACTTCCCGAGCGGCGTCTTCCTGATGACCGGCACCGGCATCGTTCCGCCCTCCGAGTTCACCCTCGAGGACGGCGACCACGTCGCCATCACTATCCAGGACATCGGCACCCTCGAAAACCCCATCGTCCGCCACCACCGGTAATGTTTGAAATCGTCTCCCATATGAACCGCGAATGAGCGGCGAAGCCGGCGAACTGACGCAACTTCTGAGCCGAATTAGGAATCTGAAAGGACACGATTTCATCGAGATCGGCCAGATCCCAACGCCCATCGAGCGCCTTTGGCCGGAAGTGTCTAGCCAGCGGATCATCGTGACCGGCGAACGCCGAAGACACTACCTGGAGCGACATCCTCTAACTGAGCAGTACGAACTAGACCTCGTCCGCGCCGTGCGCTTTCCGGACGAAATCTTCCGGAACCGAATGGACGCACAGGTCGCAATTCTCTATCGCCGAATCGACGACCGATACCGGATGCGGGTTGCCCTGTTGGTAAGTCAACTCGCGGGATTGGATTGCTCTGTGCTCAGCGCCTGGCCTACACGGCCGAAGGACTACGAACGGGAACGTCGCTCGGGGAGGCTCCTTTGGAGGAGAGAGGATTAGCCATCTGGCGGGTCTCCTGGTCCCCGCATAGCCTTCGCTTTCGCTGAATCCGGCCGTAGATAGGAGATTCTCTACCTCAGATGGCTGCCCCTAGTTTACTCATGGGGTCAAGCTTGTACGCAGTCCGAGATCACCCTACCAATTTCCCTTATGAGGTTGGCCGGATATACAAAACCGCCCGGGTGATCGTCGATCACCCGGGCGGTTGAGCTTGCGTGTTGTGTTTGCCGGGTCTATTGGCCGGAGCGGGCCATGCTCAGCCAATGCGGTCGGGTGCGCTCGGACCCATTACTGGCAGTCACCGGCTCAGCCTCGACATTAGCGGACTCCGGCTCCTCCGTCGACTCCTCCATCGCGGCCAGGGCCGAGAGGTCGATCTCGTCGGACAACTCGTCCTTTGCCTCCTCGCTCAGTTTCGCCCAGTCCTCCTTGCCCTCAGCGACCGGCTCGGACTGCTCTTCGACGACCTCCGCCGACCACTCCACCGCCGGAGCCTCCGGTGCACTGGCGGCCGGTACGGGCTCGACGTAGGCTGCGGCACCCGCATCGGTGGTGGCCGCCACCGCCGGAGTTGCGGCTTCGTTCTCGGCAATCTGGGTCAGCGCCGCCTCGACGTTGCCGTTCAGCCGATCGAGCTGGGCCATCAGCGAGCCGACCAACTGCGCCAGCGAGGCAGCCTGGTGATGGCTGTTAGTGATCTCCTGCTTGAGGGTCGTCAGCGTCGCCTGGTTCTGCGCGCGCTCGGTCGTTAGCCGGCTCTCGAGATCATCGCGAACCTGTGCAACTTCCCGATCCGCCACTTCGGGCAGGGACATTGCCTTGCGCAGCAGTTCGGAGGATCGGGACAGGTGGTCCTGGACCAGCTTGTCGAACGATTCGTAGAAATCGACCCACTCGTGCCCATGACTGAGCGCGAGGAAATCCTTGGGCGGTTGACTGCTCATCCCTCAGGTGCTCCCATCGTCCAGCGACGACTGCATTACGGCGTATTCAACGACGCCTTGACCTCGCCGGTCTTACCGGCTGAATTTAACCCTACTCTATGGCGCAAACGGCGCTGTGACCATGGCGGCACTTAGCCCGGAAGTAGCGTTGTCCTGCCAGTGGCGGAGCCGTTCGTTCGGGCCAAACGAACCGGCTCAGGCCGAGGCGACGCCGCACCAGGCCATGGTCGCCGCCGCGAACGCCTTGGTCCCGTTGATCAGGTCCGCCACCGGCAGCTTTTCGTTCGTGCCGTGTATGCCCCAGCTCGGATCGCCGATCCCCCAGATCAGGCAGTCCTGGCCGAGCGGATACCAGAAATTGGCATCGCAGACAAATGGGGAAATCGTAACGTCCGGATTCTGTCCAATAGCCGCCTCGCTCGCGGCCTGGATCGTTGCGATGATCGGGTGGTCGTGCGAGAGGTTGACCGGCTCCTTGATCCACGGCGCGGCGCTCTCCGCATCCAGCGGCAGATCCAGCACAGGTGGATGCTCCCGCAGCCAGTAGTCGCCCTGCGTGACCCGGTCGATCGTCGCCCGGATCTCCGCCATCACCTCCTCGCCGGTCAAGTCCGGGTTGAAGAGGAGCGAGCCGGTCGCATCTGCCGAGTCCGGTACCGATGTCAGCGAGGTCCCGGCCTGCATTGTGTTGATGTTGATGAACATCCCCCCTGCCGGCACATGCTCGTTCGACCGCCAGAGATTCCACTGCCGCTCGAGCTCGAGGATCGCAAGCTGGTACTTGAGCATGTTGTCGATCGCGCTCACACCCGGTCGCTCGACCCCGTACGGCAACGGCTGCGCAACCAGCTGCCGGTTGCAGATGTGGGTCGATTTGCCCGGCACGGTCAGTCGGAAATAGAGCTCGCCCTTGACCGTCGGGTAGATCGCAAAGTTGGACGGCTCCGGGAAGATCGCAATGTCGGCCCGGTGCCCGCGCTCCAGTACCGTATTGCAGCCGATATCGCGCCGCCCCGCCTCTTCGCCGATCGCCTGCGAGAGCCGGAGGTCGCCCTTCAGCCGCACACCCTCGTCGTGCAGGATCTGGGCCGCCATCACGTACGCCGCGATCGCGCCCTTCATGTCGGACGCGCCGCGACCCCACAACCAGCCGTCGCGCACTTCGCCCGAAAACGGACCCGCGCCCTCCCATTGCTCGGCCTGCTCGGGCGTGACCGGCACGACATCGGTGTGCGCCGACCAGATCAGCGAACGTCCGCCGCCCTCGCCCTTCCGGACCGCGACCACATTCGGCCGGTTCTGCTCGACCTCCCAGAAGTCGATATCGGAGAAGGAGCCCATCGCCGCGAACTGGTCCCGCAGCCACTCCTGCGCCGGCCGCTCGGCCTCCGGATTCGGCTCCAGATCAGGGTTGATCGACGGGTGCTGAATCAATTCAGACGCGAACCGCACGATCTCGTCCGACCGCCGGTCAATCGCGGCCAGGACCCGATCCAGCACATCAGGAGCAACATCAAACGACTCGGACGCCATCGGAACCTCCACCGCTCGCAGGACTGTGTCGCCTCGGCAGTGTACCGGGAATGAGTCAAGAGTTGAGGGATAAGAGTTAAGGGAGAGGTGGAGGGTTGAAGGAAGCAGGGTAGTGGTTGATCAACGAATAAGTGAAGGGGGCTCGTCGCTTGAGCCCCCTTCCCGTAACTCTTAACCCTCAACCCGTTCAGTCCACGCCGCCATGGACCTTGTCGCGGATCTCGAAGAGGGACTCCTCGATGCTCGTGGCCCGCTTCTCCTTGTCCTTGATCCGGCCGCTGATCTCCTTGACCCGCTTCTCGAGGTCGGGCGTCGGCTTGGCCGCAAGTTGCTGATTGAGCCGGTCGAGCTGCTCCTGGTCGCGGTCG
>DASQCG010000347.1:0-7698 GCA_035634825.1 Thermomicrobiales bacterium
TTCGTGCGCTCGCCGCGGATGACGCACTCGGTGATCTATGGCCATCCGGAGATCACACTCGACGGCGTATTCGTGGCTGCGGACATGGTCCTGGGCGAGGTCGGGCAGGGGATCAGCCTGACGCAGGATTGGTTCCGGGAAGAGCGGCTGATGATCGCGGCGCGCTGCCTTGGCGCGGCGGCCCGCTGCATCGAGCTCGCGCACGAGTTTGCCGAATCGCGCGTGCAATTCGGCCGGCCGATCATCGAGAACCAGGCAATCCAGTGGATGCTGGCCGACAGCGCGACCGAACTGGCGGCGGCGCAGGCGCTGACCTACAAGATTGCGGCCGACATCGAGTCAGGGATCGACGTCAAGCTGGCGCACGGCCGGGCGTCGATGGCCAAGCTCTTCGCGTCGGAGATGGTCGACCGCGTGACTGACCGATGCGTGCAGATCTTCGGTGGACGCGGATACCTGCGGGAGAACCCGGTCGAGCGGCTTTCGCGCGATTTCCGGGTGGACCGGATCTGGGAAGGCACGAGCGAGATGCAGCGCCTGATCATTGCCCGGGCGATCAGGCGGCGCGGTCTCGACTCGCTCACTGGAGCCTGAAGAGTGCCGGACCTCGATGCACTTCTGCGGGCGAAATCGGTCGCAGTGATCGGGGCAAGCCCGAAGCCGGACAGCTTTGGCTGGCATGTCCTGCGGCAATTGCTCGATTTCGGGTATGCGGGGCGGATCGTTCCCGTCAACCCCGGCTATGAGGTGATCGAGGGGCTGCCGTGCTACCCGTCAGTCGGCTCGGCGCCGGGTCCGATCGATTGCGCGGCGATCTGCCTGGCCGACGAGCGAGTCGAGGCGGCGCTTCTGGACGCGGTCGAAGCCGGAGTGCGGGCGGCGGTGGTGTTCGGGGTCGCCGCGGGAGAGGCGGCCAGCGGGCAGCCTCTCCGGGGCCGGATCTGCGAGATCGCGAGCGAGACCGAGCTGGCGTTGATGGGCGCCAATTGCATGGGCTTCTTCAACTTCGTGGATCGGCTCTTCCTGACGGGCTATCCGTACCACAGGGAGCCTGTGGGCGGTGCGATCTCTTTCATCACGCACAGCGGCTCGACGCTGTCTGCGGTGGCCAAGAACACGCGCGGGATGAACTTCAACTATGTGATCTCGCCCGGTCAGGAGTTGGGTTTGACCGCGGCACACTACCTCGACTTTGTCCTCCGCCAGCCGGAGACGCGTGTCGTTGGGCTTTTCCTCGAGGCTATCCGTGATCCGGAGCGATTCCTGGCGGCGCTGGAGCTTGCGTACCAGCGCGACATCCCGGTGGTCATGCTCAAGGTCGGGCGCACTGAGCAGGGCGCGCGAATGGCGTTGGCCCATACCGGCGCGTTGGCCGGCGCGCAGGCGGCGATCGAGGCCGTTGCCGGCCGGTATGGCGTTTCGCTGGTGCGGACGTTGGAGGAAATGCTCGACACGCTCGAACTGTTCGCATCCGGTCGGCGGCCAACCACGCCGGGCCTGGGCGCGATCACCGACTCCGGCGGCGAGCGAGGGATGCTGGTCGATTTGGCGGCGGATGTCGGCGTTTCATTTGCGCGGTTGGCGCCGGAAACGATGCGGGTGCTGACCGAGAATCTCGATCCGGGACTGGAGCCTGGCAATCCGGCTGATCTGTGGGGTTCGGGGCGAGATTGGCAGCGTATTTACCGGACCTGCGTCGCCGCCATGCTGGCTGATGACGCGGTGGGGGCGTTCGATTTCGGGATTGACTTCAACATTGGCTCGCGCCTCGGGCCCGACTACCGCGCGATAGCGATCGAGGCATGCAAGTCCACGACCAAGCCGTTCGCGGTTGTCTCGAACGTCTCGGCGGGACTCAATCCCGGTGATGCGGCAGAGCTGCGGGCGGCCGGGGTGCCAGTGCTGGAGGGGACTGAGACCGGCTTGCTTGCCTTTCGCCACCTCTTTGACTTCGCGGCGCATCGATCATGCGAGGTGGTCGAGGTTCAGGCAGGCGTCCAGTCGGTTCCGGATGATGCGCGGCAGTTGGTGCGGTCACGACGGGTACTGACTGAGGCTGAGAGTCTGTCGGTACTCAGCGCAGGTGGATTGTCGGCGGTGCCCTACCGGTTGGTGCGGGACGAGGAAGCGGTCGTTGAGGCGGCGGGGGAGTTCGGCTATCCGATTGTCCTGAAGACGGGCGAGCCCGGTGTGCTGCACAAGTCGGATGCGGGCGGCGTGCAACTTGGGATCCGGGACGAGCACGAGCTGCGAGACGCTTGGCGCGGGATGCACGCGCGATTCGGCCCGGCGGTGCTCGTCCAGCCGCAGGTCGAAGGATCCCGGGGCATCGAGCTGTTCCTCGGGATGGTCCACGACGGGCAGTTCGGACCACTGGTTACCGTCGGACTGGGCGGGATTTGGATCGAAACGCTGCGAGACGCGGTGACGTTCTTGGCCCCGTGCAGTGCGGCAGAGGTGAACCGGCGGCTGCCTTCTTTACGCGGATATGAACTGCTGCGTGGCGCACGGGGTCGGGTTCCGGTTGATCTCGCGGCGCTGGCCGGGCTCGTGGAGCAATTCAGTCGTGAGGCGTGGTCGCTGGCGCCGTGGGTTGCCGAGATCGATGTCAACCCATTGCTTGCGGTTGGTGATGAGTTCACGATGCTGGATGCGCTGATTGTGCCGCTTACCGGCGCGACCTGGGCCGCCAGTACAGGCTGAAGACGAAGATCGTCGTCAGCGTGAAGGCGATCAGGGCCGAGTTGCGGGCGTTGTCGCCGATCACGGTCATACCCAGCCAGAGCAGGAAGAAGAACAGCGCCATCGCCATGCAGATCACGATCGCGTGATGCATGCCGGAGCGCTCTTTGGATGGCGGTCGGCGGGCCAAGCCGGTTCATCCCTCGGTCGCGACCGAGTAGGTTTCGCGATGGCGGGATTCGAGCAGCGGCACAACCTTGCCGGCGACGATCTCGCGGAAGTGCTCGCTGTCGATGTGCGCCTGGAAGGCTTCCGGGGAGTCGTATTGCTCGTACATCACGATCAAGTCCGGTTCGTCGAGCGAGCGGTTCGCTACGTAGAGGTGGCAACCCGTCTCGGCGCGGGATGGAATCGCAGCCTGGTTCAGCAACTTGATGACGTCGTCGACATGTCCTGGTTTGACTTTGAATCGGGCGATGATGGCGAACACCAACGAGCTCCTTTCTGCCTCTAATCGAATCGGACTGCGTTCCGTGCGAAGATTCTCGCATGAGCCAGTCCGATTCGATGTTTCAGCCAATCCGAAGCGAGCTGTCGGTCCCGGGTGGAGATCTCCGCAAGATTCAGAAGGCGCTCGCCTCCGATGCGGACGCGATTTTTCTCGATCTGGAGGATTCGGTCGCGCCGGGACAGAAGGAGGCAGCCCGACAGGTCGTCATCGACGCGCTGACGACGCTGGACTGGAGTCGCCCTGCCCCGGCGGTGCGGATCAATGCTGTCGGGTCGTCGTGGTGTTATCGCGATCTGGTCGGGATCGTCGAGCACGCCGGAGCGCGTCTGGCCAAGGTGGTCGTGCCCAAGGTGCGGTCGGCCGGCGACATTCACTTCATTGATCGATTGCTGACGCAGGTCGAGCAGCATGTTGGCCGATCCGAACCGATTCAGATCGAGGCGCAAATCGAGGACGCGGCTGGACTCCTGGCAATTCGGGAGATCGCGGCTGCCTCGGACCGGATCCGCGAGTTGACGTTTGGGCAAGGTGACTTCGCCGCGTCCGTGGGAATGCCGGCAAACGACATCGGCATCGGTGACGAGTGGGACAACGCTGTCGATGGCGATCGATGGTTGTTCGCCCGGCAGACGATCGTGTTCGGCGCACGCGCCGCCGGGGTCCGGGCACTGAACGGGCCATACGCCGCATACCAGCGGGGCGAAGGATTTCGCGGGTATTGTCTGATGTCGAGAGCGCTCGGATTCGACGGCGTCTGGTGCATTCACCCGAACCAGATCGCGATCGCGAACGAGGTTTTCACCCCGAGCGCGCAGGAGATCGCCAGGGCCAGGGCGACGGTCGATGCGATGGAAGGCGCGTGGGCGTCTGGTCAGGGGGCAGCCAGCCGGGATTCCGTAATGGTCGACGAGGCGAGTCTGAGGATGGCCCATTCGGTGCTGGCGGCGGCTGAGCGGATCGAACGGCGACAAACGAAAACGGACGAGGCGTAAACCCCGTCCGTTTCGCAATATCTCGATTTGATTCAGGCGCCTAGGCCTCGGCAGTTGCCTCGACCGGCGCTTCGGTGGCTTCTACCTCGGCCACGTCGGCCTCGGCTTCGCCACTAGCGGCGGCAGCTTCGGCTCGGGCCTGCGTTTCGGCGTCGCGCTGCGCCTTGCGGGCGGCGGCGCGATCAGCCGCGGCAGCCCTGGCGGCCTCCTCGGCCCGGCGGCGATCATCTTCGAGGCGGGCGGACTTCTGACCAATGCGCAGCTGTCGCTTGGACGGGCGTGCGTTGGTCGAGGCAGTCTCGACCTTCTTCATGAACCGCTCGACCTGGCCTGCCGTATCGACGATGCGCTGCTCGCCCGTATAGAAGGGGTGGCAGACGTTGCAGAGGTCGACGCGGAGCGTCGATCGTGTCGACCGGGTCTGGAAGGTGTTGCCACATGCGCAGACGACAGTCGCGTCCTGATAATTCGGGTGAATACCGGCCTTCATTCGTAACTCCAAGAGTGCCTGGCAGGCTTGTCTAGTCTGCGGCGGTTGCGGCGGGAACTGTGGTAGCGGTCTCGGTGACCGGGTAGACGCTGATGCGGCGCTTGTTCCGATTGAGCGGCTCGAACTTGACGATGCCATCAGTCTTGGCGTAGATCGTGTGATCCTTGCCGATGCCGACGTTGTTGCCGACCCAGAACTGCGTGCCGCGCTGGCGCACCACGATGGTTCCGCACAGAACAAATTCTCCGTCGGTGCGCTTGACGCCGAGCCGCTTGGCATTGCTGTCGCGGCCGTTACGCGAGCTACCGACACCTTTCTTGTGGGCCATTTCGAATCTCTCCTCCGGCTCAGGCGTTGATGCCGGTGATGGTCAATTCGGTCAGCTCCTGCCGGTGACCGATCTTGCGGCGATACCGCTTCTTCGCCTTGTACTTGAAGACGTAGATCTTCTCGCCGCGAAGGTGATCCTCGATGTGTGCGGAGACCGAAGCGCCATCGACGACCGGCGCGCCGACCGTGGTCGTGCCAGTTCCGCCGAGGAGCAGGACGCGATCGAACGAAATTTCGCTGCCGGCATCGGCGTGAAGGCGCTCGACGCGAATGCGATCGCCAACCTTGACGCGATACTGCTTTCCGCCTGTCTCAACAATGGCGTAACCGTCAGCCGGGGTCGAATCTTTCTTCTTCGACCGCGAGCGGGCCGGCTTCTCGGCCGCCTCGGTCGTTACCTTGGCTTCGTCTTCGGTCATTTGCTGGTATCCAAATCAACGCACAAAATGGCGAGCAGCCAACAAAAGAGGGCTCCTCGCTCCCACAAGCTGAAATGATACCACAGGTGCCGGGGTTGGCTGACCTTCGGCCACCTGCGAGCCGGGAGCGCGTTAAAACTTACCGTTCGTTAACAATCGAGGGCAGGGCGCAGGGCGTGGCGCACCTATACTTAACATACGGTTAGGGTTTCTGTCCGAAAGGCAGATTGGTGGCTCATCCTGGTACAGGCGATCAACGCATGACATCGCAAGCGACCGTTATGGTGGTTGATGACGAGCCATCGCTGCGCGAATCGATTGCCTACACCCTGCGCCGCGAAGGATTCATCGTCGAGACCGCCGCTGAAGGAACCCGCGCCCTCGCGATGGCCCGGGAGCGCACGCCGGATCTGATCATCCTCGATATCATGCTGCCCGGAATGGACGGCCTGCAATTGTGCCGGACCATTCGGCTCGAATCGTCCGTGCCGATCATCATGCTCTCAGCGAAGGGCGAGGAGCTGGACCGGGTTCTTGGGCTCGAGATCGGCGCAGACGACTACGTGACCAAGCCGTTCGCCATGCGCGAGCTGATTGCGCGCGTGCGGGCGCAGCTCCGCCGGGTCCAGCTCGAGGAGCACCGGGCGTCGATCCCGGCGCCGGTGACCGGAGCGATCGAGTTTGGCGACCTGAGGATCGATCCTGCCAGCCGGACGGCGAGCGTCGGGGGCCGACCTCTCGACCTTAAGCCGAAGGTTTTCGACCTGCTGGTATACCTCGCGAGCCATCCAAATCAGGTTTTCACCAGGGCGCAGCTCCTGAGAGACGTCTGGGAATACGAGGTCCCCATCGACACGCGCACGGTTGATGTTCACGTGCGCTGGCTGCGGCAGAAGTTGGAGGAGAGTGGCGGCCAGGTGCCGGAGATCGAAACCTCCCGGCGAGTAGGATACCGGCTGACCATGAGCGCGCTGCCGATGTCTGCCTAGATGAGCAAGCGTCCGATCGGGTCAGCGTTCGCAATCGGCTTCCTGATCGCGGGCGGCGCGGTCGCGCTTATCGGACTTACCCTGTCCGCGCTCTTTGGTTGGTCGCGATACGCTGAGGTCCTGGCGCTGATGGTCGCGCTGGCCGCTGGCGTGGCCGGTGGGATGGCTGCGATCGGATGGGTGCAGAGCTGGCGGGACGCGGTGCGCAGCATCGGTTCGCCCCGGGCCAATCCAGCACTTTTACGGCGCAACCGCTGGCCGATTTCGCTCGAGGCCGCCAACGATCGCCTGCGCCTGCTGACTGAGCAGCGCGATCATGCCCTTGCCGGCCAGACCTTCGTCCAGCAGCGACTCGAGGCGATCGTGTCCGGTTTGCGCGACGGCGTGATTGTCGTCAGTCCCGACTTGTCGATCGTTTCGATCAACGAGGCCGCGTGCCGGGTTCTGGATGTGGCGCAGCGCGAGGCGATTGGCCGTCCGCTCGTCGAGATCGCGCGGGACTACGACCTGGTCCGCCTCGCGCAGGAGACGGTCAACGCCGGGCACGAGCAGGCGACGCCGGTCGATTACCGACGCGCGGGCCGGCAACTCGATGTGCGCGTCTTGCCGATCGAACAGGCGGGACGCCGGCTGGCGGTGCTCGTCGTGCAGGACGTGACCCAGCTGCGGGCACTGGAGCGCATGCGGACTGATTTCGTTTCGAACGTCTCGCACGAGCTGCGCACCCCGCTGGCGGCGATTCGGGCGCTCGTCGAGACTCTGAGCGATGGCGCGATCGACGACGAAACGGTGGCGCGGGACTTCCTCGAGCGAGTGCTGGGCGAAGTGGATCGGCTGAACGAGTTGATCGAGGACCTCCTCGATCTCGGTCGGTTGGAGTCGGGCCGGCTGCCGTTGCGCCGTGCGGATATTGACCCGGTGCAGTTGATCAGTCGTTCGGTGGCGAGAGTCGCGCACAAGGCGAAGGAGGCCGGGGTCGAGATCAGGGTGAGCGCGGCGGATGACATGCCGGTGCTGTATGTCGACGCGTCGCGGTTGGTCCAGGTGCTGATCAACCTGCTGGACAATGCGATCAAGTTCTCGCCGCGTGGGGCGGCGATCGACGTCTGCGCGCGGGAAGTCGATGGTGAGGTCTCGATTGCCGTCGCGGACCATGGGACCGGCATCGCGCCGGAGGATCTCTCGCGGATCTTCGAGCGCTTCTACAAGTCGGATCGGTCCCGCCATTCGGGTGGCACAGGACTCGGCCTCGCGATTGCGAAGCACATTATGACTGCCCACGGCG
>DASQCG010000348.1:0-1930 GCA_035634825.1 Thermomicrobiales bacterium
CGAGACGCTCCGTACCTGCTAGCCAGCGAACCGGTTGGATCCACCAGAACCACATCCCGATTACCCCCAACCCGGCTACGGTGGCGAGAGCGAGCGACAGGTTTGCGACCCAGTCGACGACGAGCAGTACCGCTCCAAGCATTGCCGCCAAGAGGAAAATCAGGCCGCCGGCGGCCACGCGGCCGGTGAATGCGACCAGCTCGTCCTTCCGATGGCGGCGAAAGAGCACCCGATGTGCCGACACCGGCGATATCAGAAGGAGCGCGGAGATGGCGGCGCAGAGCAGAGTGACCACGTAAACGGTGCGCTGGAAGCCGTCGATGTCGTTGAACCGCTGCTGGAATGGGATGGTCAGCAGAAACGCGAACAGAATCTGAACGCCGGTCTGAGCCACGCGGAGCTCCTGCAGGAGCTCGGAGTAGTTGCGGTCCAGGCGCTCGGCCGCGCTCTCGTTTCGCGAGTAGGTCGGCTGGGGCATCGGGTCGTTCATACCCGGTAGCGTGCCCGATCACTCCCCGGCAGTACCACAGGCACCGAGGCCGACGGCCGGTACGGTTCGATCCCCGAACCGGCGGTGGTCGCAAGGCCCGGGGGCTAGGACGTGCGGTCGCGGCAACGCCGAGACCGGGATGCCGTAGGGCGCTGCCGATCACACTGGGCTGGGTGAGATACGAAGTTCTCCCCATGCGCCCGATCGTCGCCGCTAGGAGTATGGGTTTCAGGTGCTTCTCTCGTCCGGAGGAAGGTCCAGATGCTTCTGATCGATGACGGTGCCGGTGGCGTCGTCGGCGTGCGCGCGGGGCTGCGCGATTATCTACGCATTCATCTGACTGCGGACCGGATCGATCGTGACCTTGCCGAAGGTGCATCCCCGGACGCGACCGTCGCATCTGCGTTGCGCGCTCAGGAGTTGACGAGTATGCAGTCGCGCCGCGATCTCGCCTCCGGGCTGCAACGCGCCTTGGCCGGAGCCATCGCGTCGGGCTACGCCAGGCTGGCCGGCGCGCCGCTCGCTCGGGACGGCGTTCTTGCTTCCGCGGCCGAGATTGGGGAACTGTCTCGGCGGCTGCTCGCTGATGGTCCGGTCTCGGTTCGCGGAGTGGCGGAGACTCGGCTCCTGCTGACGAACGGGGCTGGACCGCTGCATAACCGACGGAGCCAGGAGCGCCTTGCCGCTACCGTCCGTCGCGCGATCCGTGATCTGGACATCGACGGTAGCGGCTCGGCCGCATGAGCCGATCGGCTCGACCTACGCCCGTTTCGTTGCCGTGATTACGAGGTACTCCCACGTCATGATGCCGGTGTCGGCATCGTTCCGCCGGGCGAGATCGACCAGCTCCTGATCGAGCTTCTCCGTACGTTCTGGGTCATCCGCGATGTTGCGGTACGCGGCGATGGTTGGGCCGTAGTACTTCTTGAAGAAGTCCCGGAAGCTCTCGGCGTTCTCGAACTGCTCAACCGTGAGTAGGTGTGGTTGGGCCTGGAAATCGGTCACCCGATCGCCGAACAAGGCGCGGACGTGGTCTTCGGTACCCCACAGTGGCCCCGGCTGCGCACCGGCCGGCGGGGTTGGGACATAAGGCTTCATGACCGCGAACATCTGCCCGATGAAACCGGTTGGCGTCCAGTTGACCAGGGCGATCCGCCCACCGGGCTTGGTCACTCGCACGAGTTCGTCCGCCACCGGCTGATGGAATGGCGCGAACATCACGCCCACGCACGACAAGACCGTGTCGAAGTCGCCGTCATCGAAGGGAAGGTGCTCGGCGTCCGCTTCCACCCACTCGATATCCAGACCCTGACCCGCGGCGCGATGCCGTCCTATCTCGAGCAGTTCAGGAGTGAGGTCGGATGCGACCACCTGGCCGCCAGCTGCCGCGGCCGGCAGGCTCGCGTTACCGGATCCGGCCGCGACGTCGAGGACGCAGGT
>DASQCG010000349.1:0-2507 GCA_035634825.1 Thermomicrobiales bacterium
AATGTGCGATCGCGCTCGAGACGACGGGAGAGGTCCCGGATCTCGGATAGCTCGGCTTCAGCCTCGGCCAGCGCATCTTCCCGGGCGGTCCGGCGCTGCTCCTCGGCGGCTCGCAGCTCCTCCTGGGCCACGCGGCGCAGCTGCTTCGCCTCGCGCTCGATGTCGCGCGCCCGGCCTAGTGTGCGCTCCGCATCCGACCGCCGAGCGCGGATTTCCGAGAGGTAGTGCTCGGTTCTGACCGCGTCCGGGTCGAGCAACAGGCGCGCCGAATCCACGATCGGCTGGGGAAGTCCGAGCCGTCTGGCAATTGCCAGCGCGTTTGACTGGCCAGGCATCCCGATCGAGAGTCGGTAGGTCGGCGAAAGCGTCTTGAGATCGAACTCGACGCTACCGTTTTCGACCCCAGCCGTCGTCGAGGCGTAGGCCTTGACCTCGGTGTAATGAGTGGTCGCGATCACCAGGGCGCCGGTCTTGAGGAACTCGTCCATCAACGCTCTGGCCAGCGCCGAGCCTTCCTGCGGATCCGTTCCCGCACCGACTTCGTCCAGCAGAACCAAATCCCAGTTGCCGACCGACTGCAAAATCGAGATCACGTTAGTCATGTGCGAGGAGAAGGTCGACAGGCTCTGCTGAATCGACTGCTCATCGCCGATATCGACGAAGACCGCCTCGAAAACCGGCAGTTGGCTTCCCTGGTCGGCCGGGATAAAGAGACCCGTCTGAGCCATCAGGCAAAGCAATCCAGCCGTCTTGAGCGCGACCGTCTTGCCGCCGGTATTTGGCCCGGTAATGACGAGCAGTCGGAACGAACCCCCAACCTCGACATCGATCGGCACGACCGTCCGTGGATCGAGGAGTGGGTGCCGAGCCCGGAGCAGTCGAATCGACCGATCGTTGTCCGACGCGATCTCCGGCCGCACCGCCACCATCTGCATCGCCAGCCTGGCTTTGGCGAAGGCGACATCGAACGCGGCCAGCGCCTCGATCGAGCTCACCAGCAAGTGCGCATTGGCGCCAACCTCTCCGGTCACCACGTCGAGGATGCGCTCGATTTCCCGCGCCTCTCGGACCTTGCTCTCGCGCCATGTGTTGTTGAGATCAACAACATCGAGTGGCTCGACGAACAAAGTCTGCCCGCTTGCGGAGACATCATGGACGATGCCCGGGACCTGGGTGCGCGCATCGGCCTTGATCGGGATGACGTAGCGCCCCTCGCGCATTGTCACGATGGCGTCCTGGACGGCCGATGCGTACTTTCCACTGATCATCGAATTGAGTCGTTCAGTAAGGCGCCCTTGTGACACCCGGGCCTCGCGGCGGAATCGACCCAACTCCTCGCTCGCTGTATCGAGAATATCGCCCCGGGGTGAAACGGTCCGATTGAGCGTCGTTTCGAGTGCGGTCAGATTGGCCAACCCCTCCGCGAACTCGAACAGGCGCGGGAACCGCTCATCCCCTTCCTGGATTCGCTGGAGGGTCCGGCGGAAGGTGTGGATGGCGTGGAGCGTGTCGGCGACGAGCAGCAGGTCAGAGGGCTGCAATCGCGAGCCCTTGCCTGCCCGCTCGACATGGGATCGAATATCCCGAGCGCCGCCAACAGTCAGATCCGGTTGATCCCCGAGCAGCTCGAGGGCTTCGCCAGTGACATCGAGCAGATACGCGACCTGACCAGGTTCGCCGGACGGTCCGAGATCACGCGCCCGCTCACTGCCGAGTGAAAATTGGCACAAGGATGCCAGGCGATCGAGGATCGCCGGAAGTTCGAGTTTTCGGACTGAGAGTGCCTGGTTCGCCAATCGCGTCTCCCCGACGCGCGGCACTTACCTCAAAAGGGCGGGCAATCCGTTCGGGAACCACGGCTCGATGACCCGGGTGAAGTACGGGGTCAGATCCAGAAAGACGGGTACAAGCCGGGAGTTTCTGATCTGGCCCTGAACTGTCCCGACCAGTGACGCTGAATCGCCGGCGCCGACCGTTCGGTTAAGTACCTGCAACAAAATTGAAAGCAGCATCGCCGCCAGCGTCACGGCCAGCAACGAGACCGCAACGCCAAGCATAGCGCCGCCAAGATTATCAATAATCTCAAAGCGACGTTTGATCTTCATGCCCTTGACTGTGGTCGAGAGCAGCCACCAGATCGCCGCAGACGAAACCAGGAACAAGGCGCAGAACACGAAGAGCTGGCCCATCTGCACGCTGACAGATGCCACGTGCTGGCGGAACTCGTCGGTCAGACGGTCGTAGAAGGCGGCGGAGACGATTGAACCGATGTATATGGCTACAATCGCGGCGGCCACACGAACGATGCCGCCGAAGAAACCGAGCCCAATGATGGCCAGGAATGCGAAGATGATTGCAAAATCCAGACCGTTCAACGCTGGTCCTTCCGCTCTAGCGTGTGTCAGGCGCTGAGTTCCGACGGCCTTTTGTGCCCAAATCGAAGCGCTAGATTGACACTAAGAACCAGCCACCGGCCGTGGTATCCCCCGAAAGCCCCAAACAGGCTT
>DASQCG010000350.1:0-11840 GCA_035634825.1 Thermomicrobiales bacterium
TGCGTGGGAGACGCAGGCGGGACCTAGCGTCTTCGCGCCGTTTCCGGCCGACACGGAGTATTTCGCGGCGGATCGCCAATGGATGCTCAACCTGCGCGTGGACGATCTCGACGGCCTCTGCGCGACGCTCCGTGCGGCGGGGATCGAAGTGATCACCAATCCGGAATGGGACATGCCGGGCGTCGGACGCTTCGCGCGTATCCACGATCCGGAAGGCAATCCGATCGAGCTGTGGCAGCCCGACGAGTCTGCGTGACGCATTACTCGGTTGCGTGATCTCCATGCCGGTGACAATGATCGACGACGGGCTGCGCCCGCTGATCGCTGGCATGGTCGCGCAGATCGACGATACCCGCGGAATCGAGCTGGCGGCATATTGGGTCCTGACCATGGCTACGTACTGAACGGACCACGTGCGTATTGCATCCGGGCGTATGCTGGTGCAAAACAAACGCTTTCATTCATCGCGCCGATCGGCGGCTGGAGGCACGCCCCTGGTTCGTGATCGTCGCTGATGAGCGATGTTGGTGGCCGGAGCATTGGTTATGGATGCTCGCCCAATTGTTCGCGATTCCGACATTCTGCACGGTAATTGGCGATTCGATGGCGCCCTGACCTTGATCACCGACCTCCGCCGCGATTTTGCGGCCGCAGGCGAGGGTGTCCGAGCCTCGTACCGGCCCATGGGCCTGACGGACACCGAGATCGACAATGCCCTCGCGTTCGAATTTCTGGCGATCGACACGATTCATGTCCAGGCTCCATTCGTTCGCGTCATGAACCGGTGTGTCTGCGAGTATCACCGGCATGCCGTCGTGGCTGCTCCGAACTCTGAAACAACGCCATGTGTCTGCGGACGCCGGTGGCGGATACCCGTCTCGATCGAGCCAGCTCCGAACGGAGTCGTTCTGCATGGTTCGGAACCGGGCGGCAGGAACGGAGCCCCGTGATGCCGCGCGCGATTGTCCGGGACGACGAAGTTTTGTCTGGTCGATGGCGATTCGATGGGACCACGATTCCGATCGCCGCGATCCGCAGCGACCTGCGCTACGGTCGCGCCGAGACCAGGGCCCAGTACAAGTTCATGCACCTCACCGACGAGGAGATCGATGCCGTGCTGGCATTCGCTTATCCGGTGGTGCGGCATGCCGGGCTGGATGTCGAATATGCGTCAGTCGTAGTCGAGTGCGTTTGCGGCGAGGACACAGCGATGGCAACACTCCACCCCAGCTCGGAAACCGTGGTCTGCGTATGCGGACGAAAATGGCGGATCATGATCGAGTCCGAGCTGCTCAATCCATTTGAGCCGAGCAACCAGTTTGACATCGGATAGTCGTGACTAACCGGCTGGAATCAGCGGGAGTTGAAGTGCGGAGGGCCGGCCGTCTCCGCCGGTTTCGACGGTGGATGGCGTCGCCGCCTGAATCCAGACCGGGTCGCCGGCGGAGATCTGGTACCAGAGCCGATACCGCTCCGTGCTCCAGCCGGTGCTTGCTTCGGGTCCGGCGGCGATATCGAGCAGCGAGTACGAGTCGCCGGATGTGAGCCGAACCCTGCCAATGCGTTGCGCAGCCGTGCGATCAGCCGGCAGCGACCAGGTTTCCGCCTCATCATCGAATCCGTCGGGGACGGCAACCAATGCGCCTGCCGGGGGATCGGCCGTCGAATACATCCGGTGCGCGATCACGTGCGTGGGGTTGCGCCACCCCATCGCCGATGGATTTTCCGGCGCGTCGATCGGCCAGTAGCCCGGTCCGGGAGGGCAGTTGACCCCGCACGCGAAACCGTATCGTGGTCGATCCCCATTGACCTCCGGCGAGGTCAGGAAGGAGCGGACCTCGAAGTGGAGGTGACTCGGCGCGGCGCCGTCGGTTCGGTAGAGGACGGTGCCGATGCGCTGTCCCATCTCGACCTGATCGCCCTCGGCGACTGCCAGCGTGTAATCCAGGTGCCCATACATCGAGAACAGGTCGGTCTCGTGCTGGACGATGACGACCCGGCCGGGATAGTCGGAGTCGGCGAAGACGACGGTGCCGGGTGATATCGCGCGGATTTCCGCGCCGGCCGTCTCACCCGCGATCGCGTACCAGTCCTCGCCGGTGTGGAGATTGCCCGGGCTGAACCAGGTGTTCTCGCAGGCATAGCCATGGCGAATGAAGAACCCGTCACCCGGGATCTGATCTGGCCAGCAGATCGGATACTGAAACTGCGGAGCGACACCTTCCGCGCGGGCGGCCGTGAGCGGTAGAACAAGCGCGGCGGAGATCAGAGATCGACGATTCATGGTCACTCCTCACGCGAACTGCAAGTGTTGCGTATTTGGCATTGTTTTGCCTGACGTAGGCCGTGTTTGAGGCGCGGGGTGCCCAAAATGGAGACAGGCGGCTTGCCGCTCAAACACGGCACGGCATTGCTGAATCCCCAGTTTTGAGGATATGGGCGGCGGCCGCTCCCGACACGATGGTTCCTGAGCCCGGATCTGTGGACGCAGGAGGGCCAGTCATGAGCGACCAGACCAACAACGCTGACCCACGCGATCGTGCATTCCTTGTCTGCCCACGGTGTGGCGGCCAGCTGCGGGAGTCGCAGGGTATGGGCCGATTGATCAACCGGAGCCTCGTCTGCAACCGATGCGGCTACAGCATGCTGCCGGAGGAATTCACCCGATATGCCATGCGCCAGCTGGGTGCCGGCCGCCGCGGGTCTGGTTGCCGGCGCGTAGTCGGGCATCCTGTTCCACGACGCCAGAGCCGGGCTGCTGCTTCAGCCGTACGATGGCGCTGGCGTTGTGGTTGCCCGACCCGGGGAGGGATCGATGCGGGAGCAACGGGCGGATCTGGTGATCGTCGGAGGTGGGTTGGGTGGCTGCGCGGCGGCACTGGCCGCGCTCCGGCTTGGCAAGCAGGTCGTGATGACCGAGGAGACCGACTGGCTCGGTGGTCAACTGACCGCGCAGGCCGTACCGCCCGACGAGCATCCGTGGATCGAGCGGATCGGCTGCACCCCGAGTTACCGCCAACTGAGAGACGGGATTCGGGACTACTACCGCCGGCACTATCCACTGACCCCGACCGCGCGTGAAGATCCGTTCCTGAATCCCGGTCAAGGCGAGGTCAGCCCGCTCTGCCATGAGCCTCGGGTCGGGCTGGCAGTGCTGGAGGCCATGCTCCAGCCCTTTCGCAGCAGCGGGCAACTGGAGGTGCTGATGCAGCACCGACCAACCGGCGCGGATGTCGACGGCGACCGGGTCCGTTCGATTGCCTGCCGGAGCCTGATTACTGGAGCGGACGTCGTCCTGCACGCGCCGTACATCCTGGACGCGACGGAGTTCGGCGAGGTGCTCGACCTCGCGAAAGTCGAGCATGTCATCGGCTCTGAGAGCCAGGACGAGACGGGCGAGCCGCATGCCCTGCATGGACCGGGCCAGCCGCTCGACCAGCAGGCAATCTCGTGGTGCTTCGCGCTCGATTTCCGGCCAGGCGAGGAGCACACCATCGAGCGTCCCGGGGACTACGACTTCTGGCGCGCCTATGCGGCGGATTTCTGGCCCGGCCCGCAATTGAGCTGGACGGACTGGCATCCGGAGACGCTCGAGAAGCGCTATCGTCCGATCTTCGACGGTCCGATGGAGCGGCCGCGCGCGGACGATCTCTGGCACTTCCGGCGGATCCGGTTCGGCGGTCATTACCCGCCCGGGGAGATCGGGGCCGACATCGCGCTGGTCAACTGGCCGCAGATCGACTACTGGCTTGGGCCGGTCGTCGGCGTGAGCGAGGACGAGCGGGAGCGCCACCTGCGCGGGGCCCGACAACTCGCGTTATCGATGCTGTATTGGATGCAGACCGAGGCGCCCCGGCTCGAAGGTGGCTACGGGTACCCGGAACTGAGGCTGCGACCGGACGTCGTCGGCACCGAGGATGGCCTGGCCAAGCACGTCTATGTTCGCGAGGCGCGACGGATCCGGGCCGAGTTGACCATCCTCGAGCAGCACATTGGGGTCGAAGCACGGCATCCTAGCGTCGGCGCGGAGCCATTTCCGGACAGTATCGGCATCGGGAGTTACCGTATCGATCTTCACCCCAGCACGGGCTTGCGGAACTATGTTGACGTCAGCAGCTACCCATTCCAGCTCCCACTCGGGGCATTGATTCCAGAGCGGATGGAGAACCTGTTGCCGGCCGGCAAGAACATCGGCACAACGCACATCACGAATGGGTGCTACCGGCTTCACCCGGTGGAATGGAACATAGGCGAGGCAGCAGGCGCGCTTGCCGCCTGCTGCCTGGATTGGGATCTCCTGCCGCGGCAGGTTCGGAACGGCAAGACCTACCTCGCCGACTTCCAGAACCTCCTGACAGGCCGGTTCGGGATCGATCTCTCCTGGACGGAGGAGATCAGACGGATTGCGAGGTAATCGTCAGACCGCGCGGCGGCCGGTCAGCAGGTTGTAGATCAGGACGATCAACGCGAGAACCAGCAGCAAGTGGATGAAGCCGCCGCCAACGCTGGCGATGAACCCCAGGAACCAGAGTACAAGCAGAACAACGAGGACAATCCAGAGAATACCTGCCATGTGCCTGAGACCCTTTCCGATCCCGGCGACGTTGCCTCCGCCGGTCAGACTCTCGTCGCTGGGCATCCAGCGACGAGAAAATGGTAGTTATGCGCAGGTTCTGGGCATGATACAGAGGCTACAGGCTAATCAGATGAGTCTGAATCCACACCGATCCGGTAAATGACGCCGCATGCTTCGGAGCTGGTCATCGAGGCGTTGCAGAAGTCGGCCAGGTAGATGCTGTCGCCCGTTGCGGTCATCGAGTCGAGGTGGCCGACGCCGGGGCTGTCGTTGCTGACCAGGTCGAACTGGTCTCCGGTTTCGGGATTGGCCCAGCGGACCGGGTTCTCTTCGTTCTCGATTCCTGTCATGTCGAATTGCCCGTGGAATCCGGCGAGGATCCCGCCGGCCAATTCCTTCGGGAATGACGCGGGGACGAAGACGATGCCGGCGATCCCTTCGGCCTCGCTGCCGTCGATCGGCCGGAACGAGACGGCTGCCGTATCTGGTCCGACGATGTCGCCGGTCGCCATATCCACGTAGCTGTCGGGGAAGCCGAAGTCGACAACAGTGGTGCCAAGCTTATCGGCCGGGACGACGTCGAGTTCGTCGGCGCTGAACGCCTCGATCGGATTCACAAGCCCGTCGATTCCGTTCTCGCCAATCCAGAGATTGCCGGTCCCTGGCGCGAATGCGAAGGTGGTGCCGTTGCGCAGGCCGGATGCGAGCTGGATTGGGTCGCCGAACTGCAGCTCGTCGTTCGCTGGCGTCACGGTCACCATGTAGACCGATGCCGAGTTCAGAATGCCGGAGATACCCCCGGTGACCTGCACTTTCGGTCCCGCCGTGTCGTTCCCTGCCGCGCCGATATTGAAGACGAGGTCGAACGCGCCCGAATTGTCCGGGTTCGACCGCGTGGCGAGGCCGTAGCTCTGGTGCATGGCGTTCCTGAAGATCAGCCGGATTTTTCCGACCTGGGTCAACGGGTCTTGCCAGCGATCGCCGCGTCGGAAGAACATGATCTGCTCGTCGCCGCCCTGGGCGCTGGTCGCGATCACTATGTCGCCGTGCCGTGTGACTGCGACGAGCGATCCGGGCAGATCCGAGATCAGTGCGCGGCGGTCGTCAAGTGTGCCGTCGCCGTCCGAGTCGAAGAGCCGCACGAGCTCACCGGTGCTGTCGTAGAAGTTTCCGGTCTCGGAAGGACTTGTCGCGACCAGGAGCGAACCATCCGGCAGCGGTGTCATCCCCATCGGAAATGCCAGATCCCGCGCCACCTCGGTGAGCCCAAGCCTTGCCTCATTCGCTCGGGGAGACAGGATGACAGCGGGCTGCTGGGCAAAGGCAGGAAGCGCCGGCAGGAGCAGGGGTAACAGAAGAATCAGCAAGCGGTTCAAAGGCACGTCCCCCAAAAGGTATCAGGAATGAGTTCTCATCTCATAATCGCACGGCGGAAGTGATCGTTTCACCGGCAACAAAGAACGGGAGCCGCAATCGCGGCTCCCGTTGAATATTGCCTGAGATTGAACTGGATCAGGAGGCGTGGGACATCGGCCGCGGCACGAGGCCCTCGGCGAAGGCGTAGAGCACGGCCTGGGTGCGGTCCCGGACGCCGATCTTCTGGAAGAGCGCGGACAGGGAGTTCTTGACGGTACTCTCGGCCAGGCTGAGCTCGTTGGCGATCTGGCGGTTGTTGTAGCCGGCGGCCAACAGGCGGAGCAGGGTCAGATCTCGCTGGTTGAGGGCTCCGTCGCGCTGGTTGTCTTCTGGGGATCGGGTGAGCATTCGGTGGTATTCGCGGAGGAGGACAGGAGCCAGGGAGGGATCGATCGCCGAACCCCCGGCCGCCGCCAACCGCACCGCCCGGACGACTTCCTCCGAGCGAGCGTTCTTGAGCAGGTAGCCCTTTGCGCCGGCGCGGACCGCCTGGATTGCATAGTCGTCCTCCCAGAACATCGTCAGCACGATCACGCTGGTGTTCGGGCAGCTCCGGGTCACTGCTTCCGTTGCGCGGATGCCGTCCACCACCGGCATGTTGATATCCATCAGAATCACTCGCGGCTCGAACTGGCGGGCGTAACGGATCGCCTCCTCACCGTTCGATGCCTCTGCGACGACCGTGATCTCACCGGTCGCCTCCAGCAGCTGGCGCAGCCCCTCACGGAACAGGTGATGATCGTCCGCAAGCAGGACGCGCAGTCTGCCGTCCTCTGGCGCCTGGCCGTGCGGGGCGGACCCCGTCATCATGTCGCTCAACTCCCTACCCCTTGTACTGGTTGCCGCTCGTGTCCCAAGCGGATTACTGCAACGATAGCCATGCCTGAAGCGCTACTGAAATGGCCCGTCGGTCACCTCGTTTCCGGGTTGATGCTGGACGGTCGGGACTGGACCGGCGAGGTGGCATCCTGGGAGGCATCGCGGCGCAGGGCTGAACTCATCGGAATACGGGCGCGGACCGATGTGCCCGTCCCGGGTGCGGAACCGATTTCGATCTCGCCGCCGGTCTCTTCGGCCAGCTCGCGAATCTGGTCGAGACCGAAGTGACCGTCCGGGCTGCCGCCGGAGAACCCGACGCCGTCATCGACCACGGCAATCTCGACGTGGTCGTCGATTCGCCGGACTTCGAGCCGGACCTCTTCCGCGCCCGAATGCTTGCGGACGTTGTGCAGGGCCTCGCGGACGATGCCGATCATGGCCCGCTCAACATGCGGCGCCAGGCGGACGCCGGAGACTTCGTTGATATCGAGCTCCAAGCTGGGCGAGGTCGACGCCATCTCGGCGATCAGGGCGCGCAGCGGACCAGTCGCGCTTGCCGCCGGCTGCTCCTGGACGCGGAGCTTGCCGATCACGGCCCGCATGCCGGACACCGCCTTGTCGATCAGATCGCGTGCCTGGCGGGCATCCGCCGCCACTGCCTGATCCGCGCCGAGCGTCCGGATCAGGCGATCGAGCGTGATCCCGGCCAGTGCGAGCTCCTGTGTTGGCCCGTCGTGCAGCTCACGGCCGACCGACCGGCGGAGCTGGACCTGCGCGGCATCCCGCTCGGCTTCCGAAACGGCGAGTGCGGCCCGTTGTCGCGTCAGCAGGTTGTCGATCGCCTGCGCGGTCACCGTGCCGACGGCTGCCGCCGAGACGCGCTCGGCCGAGCCTGCCGCCGGAGGTATGCCGATCCGACCGATCAGGATGAAGCCGCCGAGCAGCGCATCGCCGCTGACCATAGGCACCAGCATGACGTCGTCCCGGCTTGACAGCAGAAATGGCGCCGGTCCACTGACGTCGCCATCGCGGGCGTGCGAGGCAATCCACTGCTGATGGATCGCGCCCGTACAGGCGGCCGCCAGCGCGTCCGGAATCGGATCGCCCTGCTGGTAGCTGACCGTCAACAGGCCGTGATTGTCGGGACGCACGATGCCTACGGTCGCGACGGCAGGCAACCGGCCGAGGAGCGATACAGCTTCCTCATAAACACTGCTGATGGTGGACTGGATTGCGATTTTGGCGAGGCCCGCAGCGATTTGCTCGATACTGCGCTGGGACCGGGGCGAGAGGACCGATTGGGCATGGGACAGGCGCGCAACCGGGGGAAGCGGCTCGGATTGGCGTAGCGACCCCTGTGCGATCATCAGACGACCTTCATTCTTGTGCGCAGCCGGGGCCACGCACCCACCTCAACCTGAAGTCATGGTAGGGATCGGGAGGTTCGTCGAGAAGCGGGATCATCTGCCTTTTGGTCCCAAAGGATGATAGGCCGGTCCGCGCCGGTACGGTGGAACCGGGAGCGCTGGGAGGTCCGTCTATACTGCCTTGCGACGATTGGACGCCCGGATGCGGGCGTATTGCTCTCCGAATGGATTCATGACATCGATCACATTTCTCGGCACCGGCACGTCCAGCGGCATACCTGTGATTGGATGCACGTGTGACGTCTGCCGGTCGGCCGACCCGCGAGACAAGCGGAGCCGGACATCAGCAGTGGTGCGGACTCAGGGGCGTGTGCTGCTGATCGACACGGCCACTGAGCTGCGTATCCAGGCGTTGGCGGTCGGACTGGATCATATCGACGCGGTCCTCTTCACCCACGCCCACGCCGATCACACCGGCGGGTTCGACGACCTGCGCCGGTTCAATGAGCTGGCCCAGCGACACCTGCCGGTTTATGCCGGTCCGGAAACGGCGCAAATTTTGCGGGAGCGGTTCGCCTACGCCTTCACGGACGTCTTCCCGTTCTACGGCGGTAAGCCGGACCTGCTTCTGAATGTCGTGGATGGACCGTTCACCGTCGACGGCATCGAGATCACGCCGCTGCCGGTCTGGCACGGGCAGATGCGGGTGTTCGGCTACCGGATCGGCGATCTGGCATACGTGACCGACGCGAAGGAAATCCCAGCCGAAACTCGCGCCCTGATGACCGGACTTGACGTCCTGGTCCTGAATGCCCTGCGGGAGCGACCGCACCCAACGCACCTCAGCCTGTCCGAAGCGGTCGAGATCATCTGCGAGCTCAAACCAAAGCGGGCGTTGTTGATCCATCTCAGCCACGAGTTGAGCCACCAGGCGGCACAGCGGCAACTCCCGCCCGGGATCGAGGTGGCATACGACGGTTTGACGGTCGAGACAGGAGAATCCGACTGAGCCCAAGGCGTGCGCCGTGGTAGCCTCACCAGAACTGGGACAGCCGAAAGGGGCTGGGGAGCAATGGCTGGGTTCATAGGGTTTGTCGTCGGGCTCGTCGCGACGCTGGCGTTTCTTGTTGCCGGCGCGCCGCTGGCATCGCGGCGGATTGCCGCGAATTCAGCCTACGGGTTGCGCTCGGCCGATACCGACGGCGACGACCAGATTTGGCACCTTGCCAACGCGGCTATTGGCCGGGATCTGATCATGACCGCCGGAGTCGACGCACTGCTGACGATCGTAGCGCTCGTCTACTGGGGCGACGATTCGGTGCAGAGCGCGCTGACGGTCTCGATCCTCCTGATCTCGATTGCCGGCGTCATCCTGGCGATCGCCCGCGGGCTGACCGCGGCCCGGGCGCTGGGTAAGGCGAAGCAGGCGTTTCCGCCGGGCATGCGCCGGTTCTGATTCGTGGCCGGGGAGCATCCTTTATCCTATGTGCGTGAAGCCATCTGTTGAGTCAGGTAGTCAACCTGCCCGTTTATCGCGGCTCCGGAGTCCACGCTCGTGAAGATCGCGCAGGTCACTCCGTACGATTTCGCGCACCCCGGCGGAGTCGCCGAGCATATTCAGCATCTGAAGTCCGAGCTGAACCGCCTCGGGCATCAGGTCACGATCATCGCGCCGCGCTCCACGAAAGGCGGCCTCGAGGTCGGGACCGATTTCTACGGCATCGGGCGGACGGTCGCGATTCCCGGCAACAAGTCGCGGGTGCGGCTGACCTTCGATATCACGCTCTACAGCGCGGTCAAGGAGATGCTGCTGCGGGAGGCGTTCGACGTCATCCACCTGCACGAGCCCTTGACGCCGGTGCTGCCCTACATGGTCCTGCTCAACTCGCGCGCGGTAAATGTGGCCACGTTCCATGCCTATCGCTTCTCGAACCCGTGGTACAGCGCCTTCAAGCCGTACATGTCCTTCGTGCTCGGCCGACTCGATGGCCGGATCGCGGTTTCCGACGCCGCCCGGGAGTTCGTCAGCCAGTACTTCGAGGGACCGTACTCCGTCATCCCGAACGGGATCGACACGATTCGCTTCGGCAACGAGATCCATCCCTTCCCGTGGGCGATGGACGGCACGCCGCGCATCCTCTTCGTCGGTCGGTTCAATGAGGCGCGCAAGGGATTCAAGTACCTGCTGCGGGCAATGCCGCTGATCCAGCAGCAATTCCCGAACGCGCGGCTGATGGTCGTCGGTCCCGGTGATCCGCGCCGGCAAGAGGGGACGATCGAGCGATACCGGATCCGCAACGTCGATTTCGTCGGGCAGGTCTCCAAGGAAGATCTGCCGCGCTACTACGCCAGCAGCACACTCGTCTGCGCGCCGTCGATCGAGCGCGAGAGCTTCGGGATCATCCTGCTCGAGGCCATGGCGTCGGGCAAGCCGCTGGTCGCCACCAATATCCCTGGCTACGCGGGCGTGATGACCAACGAGTTCGACGGGCTGATGGTTCCGCCGCAGGATGCACCGGCTCTTGCCCTGGCGATCGTGCGGCTATTGGCGGACAACGACCTCCGGCCCCGCTTGATAGATAATGGCCGGACAACCGCCGAAAGCTATGCGTGGCCGAAGGTGACGAGCAGGGTAGTGGAGATGTATGAGCAGTCTGTCTGCTCGGCGGCCGACGCGCGATGGCGACAGGAGTAGCAGGACATGATCTCAGAGCGAATCGGCAACCTGGTTCGCCACCGACTCCTCGTCATCGGACATGCCCTGGCGAAGATGGGCTTCACTCCGAACCTGCTCACGATCATCGGCGTCCTGCTCAATCTTGTGGTCGCGATCATCATAGCGACCGGTCACCCGCAGATCGGCGGTTTCTTCCTGCTCGTGGCCAGTGCGTTCGACATGCTCGACGGCGCCGTCGCTCGTGCCACCGGCATGACCAGCGACTTCGGTGGGTTCCTGGACTCGACGCTCGACCGCTATTCCGAGGCGATCGTCTACGGTGGCGTGCTGATCTACCTGCTTGATACGGACGATGCGGAGCTCGGCGCGATTCTCGTCTTCGTGGCGGCAGTCGGCGCCTTGCTGATCAGCTATGCCCGGGCCCGGGCCGAGGCAGCCGGATTCAAGGCATCTGTCGGATTGGTGGCTCGTCCGGAGCGCGTGATCCTCCTCGCGCTCGGTCTCTTGATCGGCAAGCCGATTTGGGCGCTCTGGATCCTGGCCTTTGCGACGCATCTGACTGCGCTGACCCGGATTGTCCACGTCTGGCGCGCCTCTTTGGCCAAGTCGACACCTGATCCGGTCCGGTAGACCAGTCAGCGACAGATCATGATTGACCGCGACGATCTGATTCCACCCGACGAATACGAGGATGCTCCGGTTGCCGAGGACGAGGTGAGATCGGCGGCGCGATCATGCTCGGCCATTCTGATCATCATCGCAATTGTCGGCGTCATCGCCTGCATCATGCTCGGGATCGCGCTCATCTACGGGTAGTGCCGATCGACCAGAATCTGGCCAATGCAACGTAGGCTTCTGGATTCGACGTCAGCCGTGGATAGGAGCGAGTTTCATGCCCGAGAACACAGACCGACCGGCCCCTGAATCGCAGAAGGTCACCGACCGCACGAACTTGTCCGAGAAGGGTCCCGACGACAAGTCCGGC
>DASQCG010000351.1:0-4421 GCA_035634825.1 Thermomicrobiales bacterium
GCGTTGCAGACCATGACATCGAGCTGCCCATGTCGGTCGACGACGTCCGAAACCGCCCGGTCCACGGCCTTCGAGTCGCTGACATCGCAGGCGATGCCGGTCAATCGACCTTCATCGGTCGCTGATACTGGCTCCACATCGAGGCCGACAACGATGGCCCCATCGCGGTGGAACCGCTCCGCGATGGCTCGGCCGATTCCCCGCGCGGCGCCGGTGACGATGACAACGCGCTCGCCTGACGTATCACTCATGAAGATTGCTTCCAACCGCTGGGGACCAGGTACCAGTCGCAGCTGATCCCGTTCATGTCGTCGCCAATCCCGGGAATGGTCCAGCCCGTTTCCGGATCAGCCGTCGTCGCCTGGTAGAGCGCGGCGAGCGGTTTCCCGGTTTGGGGATCCATGCGGTTGGCCACACAGGAGAGCGGGCTGCCCGGAGTCGAATGGCCCTCGAACACGATCGAGAAGTCGGGGACGTTCTGCCCGGAAAGCGAGATCTGGACCTTGCCCTGATTGTCAGTGGCGCCCGAGGCGTACATCGTGCCGTCCCTGCCGACGGCCTGGACTTCGCTCCCGGTCGCCGGATCGGTGCACGCCTTCGCGGCTTCGTCGGCGGTCTTCGGCGCGGCGTTATCCGGGCACGTGAAGAGGGTCAGGTCGATGTTACCGACCGCCCCGTCGTAGGTTGCCGTGGAGTTCTTGTCGGCCATGACGTTCACCGCCGTGTCCCAGAGGCCGCGATCGAGGTGCGGAATCTGATACCAGTCGCAGGTCACGTCGGCTTGCGGATCGAGGCTCATCCTGCCGACGAAGTCGCGGGTGATCCCGTCGTACTGCGCCGTGACTTCGACAGTGGTCGGAATTCGCGTCGTGGGATCGTTGGTTAGCGAGCAGTAGAAGAAGATGTCGCCGGTATCGGGGCCCTGCCCGCCGATGATCTCGGTGTTGTTTCCGGCCGCGATGCCCTTCAGGAGCGCATTGCCGTCCTTCCCGGTGCGGGCGTACACCGCGCTGCCGATGATCCACTGGTCGGTCTCCGGCACGCCGGCATTGCAGTCGTCGAAGAAGGAGTCGCCGGTGTACTGATCCGGGCAGATTCGGCTACTGACCCGGACAGTAGCCCGAGGCGCATCGCGCTGCGGGAGGACGTCTTCCCGGTAGTTATGGAAGGCGATCTCCGCGAATTCGGTGTAGGTGAAGACGCGCTGCACGTCACCCTCTGATCGGTATCCCTCGGGCACGTTTTTCGTGTCCTGCTGGAAGATGCGGGTGCCGTTGTAATCGATGGCGAGGCGGCAGGCGCCGTCGGCATCCGTGGTGCAGGCATCGAGCAGCGTCCCCTGCGTATCGTAGGCCGTGACCGTCACGTCGGCGAGGCCGCGGCATTCGGGAGGATAGCCCGCGCCGGAGGCCGACCCCTTCATCGTGACGTAGGCGTCACAGGCCAGCACGAAGACCGGGAAATAGGCGCCGGTACCCTGGGCACGGGCCGGGCGCGCGAGGAGTCCCGACGCGCTGATCCCGAGAATAGCAACCACCATCAGGACCGACTTCCAGACCAACGATCGCTGCGCGCGCGTGCTCCTCATGCTCGTGTTGCCTCCTTTGTCATCACACTGTCCCCATAACTCGCAGCGCGATGCGCGGGTTTCGCAATCATCCCACCGCGAGGCCCACGACGCCGAGCACGATGCAACCGGCGGCGATCACCTTGCGGCGCGTGATGGACTCGCCGAGCAGCCAGATGCCCAGGACGGTCGCGACGAGGATGCTCGACTCCCGCAGGGTCGCGACGTACGAGAGCGGCGCCATCGTCATCGCGGTCAGCACCAGCGAGTACGAGGCTGCGCTCAGCAGCGCGACCGCGGCAGCCGGACGCCAATGGTCCCGCACGAACGCACCGCTTATTGCAGGACCGGCGGTTTTCGCGATGGCCGGTGTCACGAACATGGTGTAGGCCGCGGTGCTCGCCCAGTAGTAGAACACCGGCGGCAATTCGAGCGTGGTAACCGATCGGCGGTCCCAGAGCGTGTAGCAGGCGATCGAGACGCCGGTCAGCAGGCCGAGGACCACCGACTGATCGAGCTTCACCTTGCCCAAGGTCAACCCAGACATGCCGACCACGCCGGCCAAAAGCGCGAGTCCACCGGCGACGGCAATCGCGCCAGGTCGATCGCCGAGCACCGCGATGCTGATGATCGCAGCCAGCAGCGGGCCGACTCCCCGGGCGACTGGGTAGACCACGGACAGGTCGCCGGTCCGGTAACCGTTCTGGAGTAGCGAGAAGTAGAAGATGTGGATGAAGCCGCTGCCGAGGACCGCGATCAGGTCCTGCCGCTGGAGCGAGCGATCCATGTGGGCGACCTCGATCCAGGCAACCGGCAGCATCAGGATTGTCGCGGTGATGCCGAAGAGCCAGAGGAAGGCGATTCCCCCGCCGGTCCGCTTGGTGATCAGGTTCCAACTCGCGTGACAGACCGCGGCGATCGCAACCAGTCCAACTGCGCCGGCCGGCATCGCCCTTCCTTCACGCGATTGCAATAGACTGCCGTAGCGGGCATCGTCCGGGCAGACAGGAGAGACGTCAAGTATGGGCAACAAGGTCACGCCCGAAATCGTCAAGGCGACGGCCGAGATGATCGGGCTCGAGATAAAGGACGACGAGGTCGAACCGGTAATGGAACGGCTGCAGTTGCTGTTTACCGCCGCTGATCAATTCAGCCATCTGACCGAGAACAGCGCCGAGCTTGATCTGCGGTTCAACGCCGCGTGGGAGGTCGAGCAGGCATGACCAATCCCTGTGACCTTTCGTTGACAGACGCTACACGGCAAATGGCCGATGGGTCGCTGTCGGCCCTCGAGCTGATGGAGTCGGTCCTCGATCGGATGTCTGTGATACCGGCCGAGTACCACCCGTATGTGGTGGTGCGGGACCGGGCGGAGTTAATGGCCGAAGCTGCTGAGTCGGACCGGGCTCGCGCGGCCAAAGAGGTCGGACCGCTGCAAGGCATTCCGATCGGAATCAAGGACATCGTCGACGTCTGCGGTCTGCCGACCAAGTGTGGATCGCGCTCGATGGAGGACTGCGCGCCGGCGATCGAAGACGCGCCGCTGGTGCGCGGCTTCAAGGCGGCGAGCGGGATCATCCTCGGCAAGACCGTTACCCAGGAGTTCGCGGCAGGCACGATCAGCGCTCCGTCCCGGAATCCGTGGGACCTCGATCGCATCCCGGGCGGCAGCTCGGGCGGGTCGGCGGCGGCGATTGTGGCCGGCATGGCCCTGCTCACGATCGGCACAGACACGGGCGGAAGCATCCGCTGCCCGGCATCGGTCTGCGGCGTCACCGGACTCAAGCCGACCTACGGCACCGTCAGCCGGCGCGGCATCTATCCCCTCGCCTGGTCGCTCGACACGGCCGGACCGATCGCGCGGACGGTCGAGGACAGCGCGATTGCGCTCGATACGATCTCCGGTCACGATCCGCTCGATCCCGGCTCCGCGCCGGTCCGGCATCGCAGTGCGGCGGCCGAGATTGGCCAGGACATTCGCGGACTGCGCATAGGCATGCCCCGTCTGTTCTTTTATGACAAGCTTGAGGCCGAACTGTCCGGGATCTTCGACGCGGCGGCCGATTGCCTGCGCGAGCTCGGCGCGCAGATTATCGAGGCGGACTGGGATCTGGCCGCCGAGGCGCGGGCGGTATCGATGGTCATCAACCGCGCGGAGACCTCGGCAGTTCATGACCGGCGAGTGCGGACACACCCGGAACTGGTCGGCGACGAATGGCGGTTGCGGGTCAAGGCCGGACTGCTCCTGCCGGCGACCACCTATCTCCAGGCGCACCAGGCCCGAATCGTGGTTCGACAGTCGGTGGCGAACTACTTCAACCAGCACCGACTGGACGCGATGATCATGCCGGCGACGGCTGGAACCGCGGCGCGGGCCGACGATCCATACCTGACCTATGCCGATGGGACGCGCGAGCACGTCCTGTCCGGGTATACGAGGATGACGATGCCGACCAATGCGACCGGGCAACCGTCGATCTCGGTCCCGGCCGGGTTCACGAGCGCGGGTTTGCCGATCGGCATGCAGATCGTCGGCCGCCCATTTGCCGAGGCGCGGATCTGCCGGATCGGTCACGCCTACGAGCAGGCGGCGCGGTGGATCGACCGCCGTCCGGCGCTGACGCAGGGAGCTTGAGATGGACCAATCAGATTCCGCCGGTATCGCGCGGCGTGGAGCGCAGGCTCGCGCCAACCTGGTCGCCGCACTCCGCGAATGCGGCGAATTGGCTGATGCCGTCGAGACGTTCCAGGGTGACGAGCTGCTCGAAGCGCTGGCCCACCTCGACAGCCTCCGCTTCGTGATGGCGGAGTCCGGCCAGATCCTGCAGGGCGTCGTGCGCGGGTTCGATTAGTC
>DASQCG010000352.1:0-14180 GCA_035634825.1 Thermomicrobiales bacterium
TCATTGTCAATTTCAGCCGCCCGTTGGACTTGATCTCTTTGACCATCGCGCCGAGCGTGTCGACGTGGGCCGAGAGCAATCGACCTTCACCCTCCCTCGGTCCTGGCAACGCAACGACCAGCGAGCCCTTGACCGTGGTCGTCGCGGTCAGGCCAAGCTCGCCGAGCATCTGCTCTAGATGCTCGGTCACGAGGTGCGTGTATCCGGTTGGGCTGGGGATGCGGCAGAGCGCTGCCGTCGCCTGAACCATGTATTCGACATCGACTGGAACCGGCGACGGCATGAATGCTCCTGTTTTGTCTTCTACTCGACGACCCGGGTGCGGCTCTGCTCGCGCAGGAACTGCTGGACGTAGTACGGCCCAAGACCGCCCTTGCCGGTGCTGCCGCTCGCTTTCCAGCCGCAGAACGACTGGCAGCCCGGCCACGCGCCGGTAGTCGCGCCGCCGCGCCGGTTCGCGTAAACGACGCCGGCTTCGATGCCATTGAAGAATTGGTCGATCTCGCCATCGTCTTCCGTGAAGACGCCGGCAGTCAAGCCATACTCGGTATCGTTCGAGAGCGAGATCGCCTCATCGAGCGAATCGACCGGCGCGACAACCACGAACGGCAGGAAGATCTCCCTCTTGAACAGTTCGTGACTCGCCGGAAGCCCATCGACCACCGTCGGCTGGACAAAGCTGCCCTTCGCGTACTCGCCCTCGGTCAGCCGCGCTCCACCGGCCCGGATCGTTCCGCCCTTCGCCTCGGACACGGCCCGCTCGAACCGCTCGACGGCCTTGTTGTCGATCACCGGGCCGACGTAGACATCGCGCTCCTCCGGATTGCCCACCTTGAGCGTCTTCGCGCGGTCGGTCAGCTTGGACATGAACTCGTCATAGACCGGCCGCTCGACATACACGCGGGAGCAGGCTGAGCACTTCTGCCCCGAGAAGCCAAATGCCGACCGCGCGACACCGTCCACCGCCTTGTCGATGTCCGCCTTCGCGGTCACAATCGTCGGGTTCTTGCCGCCCATCTCGGTGATGCACGGCTTCGGGAAATCGGTGCTGAACCGCTTGAACAGATCGAGCCCGACATCCTTGGAGCCGGTGAAGATCACCCCATCGACGTTCTCATGCAATGCCAGGCGCTCGCCGACCTCCTGGCCGGAACCTGTCACGAAGTTGAAGACGCCGGCCGGAATCCCGGCATCGACATAGCACCGCGCCAGCTCATACCCCGCCAGAGGAGTAGCCGAAGCCGGCTTGAAGACGACCGTGTTTCCGGCCACCAGCGCGCCGGAGGACATCCCGGCCGAGAGCGCATGCGGAAAATTGAACGGCGCCAGTACGGCCCAGACCCCGAACGGCCGCAGCAGCGACTGATTCTGTTCGCGCGGGTCGAGTGAGGCCAAAGGCCGGGCAAAGCCGTTGTTGGCCTCCATCTGGTTGGCATACTCATCGATCAGGTCGGCGCCCTCTTCGACCTCGCCGATTGCCTCGGCCCGGATCTTGCCGCACTCGATGATCAGCAACGCCGAGAGCAGGAACTTCCGTTCACGGATCAGGCCGGCCGCCTTGCGCATGATCGCGACCCGCTCCTGCCATGGACGGCCGGACCAGGCCGGATACGCCGCCCTGGCCGCGGCGACAGCATCATCGACATCCTTCGCCGTGCCCGCCTGGAACTTCCCGATCTCGATGCCGCGGTCGATCGGCGAGGTCGCGGTGAACGTCTTGCCACCGCTTCGCTCTTCGCCGTTGATGATCATCGGGTAGGTCTTGCCGAGCAGCTCCCGCGCTTCGATGAGCGCTTCGTCGAACGCGGCGTGCATCTGCTCGACCTGCTCAGCTGTCGCGGTATAGGTAATCTTCTCTACAGTCTGGGCCATGGGTTAGACCTCCTCGTATCGCCCGTTGATTTGGGTGAACTCAATTAAATTGCCGAATGGATCCCGGACGAAACTGCGCGGGCGGTTGTGGATCGGCGCCGGATCATGATCGAACGCGATGCCCGCGGCGCTCACTCGATCCCTGAGCGCCTCGATATCCTCGACCTCAAAGCAGAAGTGCGCCGCGGTCGACCGGTTCTCGAAGTCCGGGTCGATGAAGCAATGGAGTTCATGCTCGTCATCCCCGACCGAGAACCAGGTCAGCTTCGAGGCATCGAGCGACGCCGGCACCTGCTTCTCGACCAGGCCCAACGCACCGCCGAAGAAGGCGCGGGCCTGCTCCGCTCCGCCGGGAGGCATCGGAATGCTCACATGCTGCACACGCCTGAATTTGACCGCCGTCATTCGTTTCCTTCCCGGTCCGTTCTATCGGATACTGATCGCATGATCATACTTCGACCGTGCGAGGAGCCGTATGGAGCCCGTTGACCCGACACCCCACCCAAACCTGCACGTCAGCACGCATCCGCTCGTCGCGCACAAGATAACCTTGCTGTCGAACGCCCGGACCGACACGATCCTCTTCCGCAAGCTCGTCGCCGAACTGACGCAGTTGATCATCTACGAAGCCACCGCCAACCTGCCGTTGCAGGACGTCGAGTACTTGTCTCCCCTCGAGCAGACGACCGGCAAGCAGGTCCGGGCATCGATCGGCCTCGTCCCGATCCTGCGCGCCGGGTTAGGCATGGTCGAGATGGCGGCCGACATCCTGCCGCTCGCCCGCGTCTATCACATCGGCATCTACCGGGACGAGGAAACCCACATGCCGGTCAGTTACTACAACCGGCTGCCCGAGCAATTGACGGATGACGTGCTCTACATGATCGACCCGATGCTCGCCACAGCCGGATCAGCCACAGCGACTGCCACGTTCCTCAAGGACCGGGGCGCCCGGAACATCGTCTTCCTCGGCCTGATCGCTGCCCCGGAAGGCGTCCAGCGCATGGCAGACGAGCACCCGGACGTGCCAATCTACGTCGCCCGGCTCGACCGCCAGCTCGACGAGAATAAATACATCCGCCCCGGATTGGGTGATGCCGGCGATCGCCTTTTCGGGACCGTGCCGGCCTAGCTCTTGGGACTGCCCAGACCGACGAGCGCCAACAGGTCGTCCTCGTGGTCGGTCAGATTGCCGGTCAGGAAGAGATCAAGACCAGCCTCTTCCAGCACCGCCCGGAACTTGAGGACGATGATCATCTCATTGGGGTTGAGGTCGTAACCAAATTGAGTCAGCGCCGCGTTCAGGTCATCCCGCGCGACAGAGCGGAACTCGAGATCGGTCATCGCCTGTTCCGCGAGGCGTCGCAGGACATCGATCCGGACGCCTTCCTGCTCGAAATCTGGACCCATGAAAAACCTTCGCAATCTTGCGCACCCCCAGCGCACATCTGCGACTTGGGGGACACCCGGATTGTACACCCCAATCCGGCCCGAACTACCATTATCAAGGGACCTTTCGTCCCATCACGGCAGCACGATGGAGTGAACCGCGCGTGCCAGATATGACCACGTTGACACACTGCCCAAAATGCCGTGCGCCCCTGCTTGGGCGTACGCTCTATGAACGATTTCGTATTTGCGACGAATGTGAGCACCATTTCCCGATCGACGTCGACCGCCGGGTCACGTCGCTCGTCGATAGCGGCAGCTTCGTCGAACTCGACCGCGCGCTCGCGTCCACCGATCCGCTGCTCTTCGCCGACGCCGAGCCGTACCGGGACAAGCTTCGCCAAGCCCAGACCCAGTTCGGCCGCGGCGATGCCGCCACCTACGGCAGGGCGACGCTCTACGGCAATCCGATCTCGCTGCTGATCCTCGATTTCAGCTTCCTCGGCGGCAGTATGGGCGTGGTCGTTGGCGAGAAACTGGCCCGGGCCGCCGAACTGGCTCGCCGGGAAAAGCGGGCGCTGGTCACGATCGTCGGCTCCGGCGGCGCGCGCATGCAGGAAGGATTGTTCTCCCTGCTCCAGATGGCCAAGACCGCGTCCCAGGTCCAGGAAGTCAGGGACGCGGGCCTGCCGTTCATCTCGGTCCTGACGAACCCGACCACAGGTGGCGTGTTCGCCTCGTTCGCCAGCCTCGGCGATGTCGTCTACGCCGAGCCGAAATCCCTGATCGGCTTTGCCGGACCGCGCGTGGCCGAGCAATTTCTCGGCCGGCCGCTCCCGCCGGGAAGTCATACCGCCGAGTTCTTGCTCGAGCACGGCTTCGTCGACTCGGTCGTCCCCAGGCATCACCTGCGCTCGGCCATCGCCCTGACCCTGAACACGATCGGCTCCAACGTCGCCCGCCCTAAGCGCACCCGCCTTACCTCCGGGCCACTTGAGCCATTGGAACCGTGGGAAGCGGTCCAGACCGCCCGCGATCCCGACCGCCCGACAGCCCTGCATTACGTGAGCGAGTGCCTCGACTACTGGATCGAGCTGCACGGCGACCGAACCGGTACCGATGATCGATCAGTGATCGCCGGGCTCGGCCAGCTCGAAGGTCAGGCTGTGGCGGTGATCGGCTTCGAGCGCGGCTCCGAGCACGACCCGATCGATCGCCGCGGCGGACGGCCGATGCCGGGCGGCTATCGCAAGGCCCAGCGGATGATGCGACTCGCCTCCCGTTTCCGGATCCCGCTGATCTCCTTCGTCGACACGCCCGGCGCCTACCCCGGCATCGAGTCCGAGGAAGAGGGGCTGGCCTTTGAGATCGCCACCACCATGGCGGCGATGATCCGGGTCGATGCGCCGACGATCTCGGTGATCGTCGGCGAAGGCGGCAGCGGCGGCGCGCTCGCTTTCGCCGTCGCCGACCGCCTCCTGATGCAGGAGCGGGCAATCTACTCGGTAATCGCGCCCGAAGGGGCCGCGGCGATTCTCTACCGGGACGCCAGCCGCGCGCCCGAGCTCGCCGACCAACTCAAGATCACCGCCCAGGAGGTCCGCAAACTGGGCATCTCCGACGGCACGATTACCGAGCCGAAAGGCGGCGCCAAGGCCGACCCCGCCGCAGCTGCCCGCCGGGTCAAGACTGCCATCCTCGATCACCTCGCCGAGCTGAACCGGATGGACCGGGACAAGCGCCGGTCAACCCGGTATCACCGCTACCGCTCAATCGGCACAAGGTATCTGACCGAGTTGAAACCAGAGCGATAAGTCGGCCCCGGCCGGGCGGACCGGCACACAACTGCAACACCTGCCCCTCAGAATCGCACGCGCACCGGACGCGATCGCTCATACCGTGACATGTGACGGGTCCAACCGCCTGGGACCCGAAAGGAGGTCACGCAATGTCGACACAGGACAGCATGTCCGTGGTCAGGCAGTTCATCGAGCGGGCATGGATCGGCAAAGAGGTGGATGCAGCGCTGGACTTCTACGCGCCGGACTTCATCTATCACAACCCCGCCATGAAAGGGATGCCGCCGGGTCTCGACGGGATTCGCGCCCTCTTGGCCGGATTCCACGCTGCCTTCCCCGATGCCGACTACAGAATCGACGCGCTGGTCGGCGAGGGCGAGATGGTTGGCGTGCTCTATTCGTGGCGCGGCACAAACCGGGGACCACTCGGTCCGATGCCCGCCACGCTCCGAACGGCCACCGCCGCGGGAGCGATCTTTTGCCGGGTTGTCGATGGTCGAATTGTCGAGCAATGGGACATCGACGACCGCCTCGGCGTTATGCAACAGCTCGGGCTCCTGCCCGCCGCCTGAGAGTCGGGTCCGCAGCTATCGAGCGGTCACGCTTCGTCAGATAAACCGACCGCGATTCCATCCTTGCCTTGCGCCGCCCAGCAACGCATGAAGGTGGCCCATTCGACCTCATATTCGAACGCGCGGTTCCAGTTGGTATTGGTCGGACCCAGCACGTCGCGGATCACGGCAACCTCGTCGTCGTACCCCATGACAACCAAGGCGTGGTCGTTTCCGAGCACAACCGGGTATCCCAGTCCCTCCGGCGTCACCCACGTTGCCGGGACCCAATCGAGGAAATCAACCGTTGCCTTGATCCAGACCAATCGTCCGGCATCGAGCGATTGCTGTATGCCGCGCCGGCTGCGGATTCGATGGGTCTCGAGCCCATACGACGCGAACACGCCCCGGATCGCCGGTCCCGTGCACCGCGCCAGGAAGTTTTCGTAGTAGTCGCCGGACCACGCCCGCCCGATATCCCCGCCATGGATCAGGACGCCCTCAGAGGTCTCCTCGTAGTACGGCTCGACACGCGTGTCGAACTCCATCGCGGCGAACTGCTCGTCGAGGCTGGCGTCGATACCGTACGTCTTGAGCACAGCCCAGGACGCGTCGAATTCACACGTGTAGTGGAAGAACTGTCCTGCTTTGCAGGCGGCCGGAATGTAAGCGCGGTAGAGCGACGGATCCCGAACCGGGCTCGGCACCATCTCGACTATCTCGTTCGCCCTGGCACTCGATGTCGATCCCAGCGCGGCGGCCGCCCCAATCGTGGCCAACAACAAGTCACGCCGGTTCAGCCGAACCCGATTCAAGCACGGCGAGCGGATCAATGGCGAGATACCCGGGATACCTGAAGGCAAACTCATGGAGAACGGTGTACACCGAGCGAAAGCAATTGTTCAACCACGTACTGGCTAAAGAGCGGCCCAGCCGCGAAAGCCCCTGCTCATGCGGCGGGCGTAGCCTCGCCGACAATGACGACGTGCTCGATCAATGAGTCGATCAGCCAGCGATCGCCCACCTTGACGAAGATCGCGAAGTCGGTGCCTACGCCATATGGAGGCTCCGTAGGATCGAAGCTGTCTCCCAGGGCGGCCACCCGCCCATCAGGGAGCACCCGGGCATCATGCAAACCGATGAGGCCAAGCCACATTTCGGGCGGCGACGCAACTGGCGAAGCGGCCTCCATCGCCGGCAATGCATCCGGTGGCACCGGGTCCAGCGCAAAGAAGAGCTGAATCATCTCGTCGCTGAACAACGCCAGGAAGCGCAGTGGATCGTTGGCATTGAGACAGGCCATCGCCTCGTGCAATGTCACCGTGATCCCATCCACCGTCTCCGCATCGGCGGGGGTTCCAGCCGGCATTGTCCACTCACGCGGCTCCTCCCCCGGACGGGAGAATCGCTGATCTGCATCCGGCGGCACCGCCTGTGGAGTCGCTGCCAGCTCCTGCAGAAAACTCATGGGCCGCGGATCGACCTTACAGTCACTTGGATCGGGAAAGATCGTGCCGGCCGGTGGGGTAGCAGCCGGGGTAGCGTCTTGCGCAGCGACCGATAATGGGATTGACAACATCAGCAGGACCAGTGCCGGGATAAGCAGCATCAACCTGGACATGGTGTCCTTCCTTTCTCGCCGGTCTGGCGGCAATTAATGTTGCGTCGCAAAATATACATCCTACACCCGCGATGCAATCACAATCCGGCGCCAGACCCGGGCAATTCCGGAAACCGGGCCGGTAATCCTTACATGCGATTGGTGCGGCGAACGCTCCGCGACGATACTTCTCTTCGGCAAATGTCAATGAAGTGCGAGCGCGCATTTGAGTACAGCAACTCAGACCTGGCCACCAGGACACAGCGAGATGGCAACGCGCATCCGCGACTTCGACTGGGTGACTACGCCGCTTGGTCCGATCGAAGGCTGGTCCCCGGCCCTGCGAACGATTGTCGACCTGATGCTGGCAAGCGATGTCGTCATGTCGGTAATGTGGGGACAGCAGGCAGTTCAGATTTTTAACGACGCCTATGCGAACGCCGTTGCAGAACGGCACCCTGCAGCCCTTGGTGGTTCTGCACTGGATACGTTCGGCGACTTTCGCCCTATCTTCGAGCCTTTGTTTCAACGAGCGATGTCCGGTAGCACTTCGACACTTCAGAACCTGCGTTACCAATTTCCGACCAGTCACCAATCACTGGGCGAAGTCTGGTTCGACCTCACGTACACCCCGATCCGGACAGACGGCAGCACAGTTGCCGGCGTGCTCGCCATTCTTTCCGATGCCACGGTTCGTGTACGGGCGGAGCAGATCCTGCAGCAGGGCGAAGAGCGGCAAGTGTTTCTGCTTGCGCTCAGCGATGCGCTGCGGTCACTCGACGATGCGGCCGATATCCAGGAGGCGGCATGCCACCTCCTCGGCGAGTACCTCGGAACCGACCGGACCTACTACGTTGAGATCGATGACGAACGTGGACTCGCTATTGTCCTGCGCGACTACGTGCGCGGCGATGCGCCGAGCCTGGCCGGAAGCCACCCTCTCGCTTCGTTCAGTGCGGTGCTCGAGCCACAGCGGAGTGGATTCCCGTTCGCGTGTGACGATGCAGCCGTGGATCCCCGCATCAGCGACATCGATCGCGCCGCCTACCTCGAGCGCGCGATCAGGTCCTTCCTGACCGTCCCGCTCGTCAGGGCCGGTGAACTCGTGGCGACGATGTCCATTTCCGTGGACAGACCTCGCCACTGGACAGAAGCGGAGATTGCGCTCCAGCAGGACGTCGCGGAACGAACGTGGGTATCGGTTGCGCGCGCGCGGGCTGAGGCGGCGCTGCGAACCAACGATGAGCGCATGCGCGCGCAGAAGGAAGCATTTCAGGCGGCAATCAACGGCGCGCCTCTTGGAGAATCGCTCGAGATTCTCGCCCGCATGGCCACGGATGAGATGGCCGGCGAGGCGCGGACTGCCTTCTACGTCGCCGATCAGGACGGCCATCACCTGCGCCCTGTTCGTGGCGCGGGCAACATGCCCGCATCCTATCTGGATCAGGTGGACGGGTTCGTGATCGGCACGGACTCCCTCGCCTGTGGCCTGGCCGTCGCCTCGGCCCGCCCGGTCTTGACGCGGGACGTCTTCGATGAGCCGCGATGGAAGTCCTGGCTTCACCTGGCGCGTGAGTACGGCTTCCGAGGCTGCTGGTCGTTCCCGATCGAGACCCGTGACGGCCGACCCGTCGGCACCTTCGCGATGTACTTCGCCACGCCACGGGACGCATCGGCGCTCGACCTCGCGCGAGCCGAAGCGGTCACGCAGGCCGCCGCCATCATCCTCGCTCGCCATGCCGAGTCCCAGGAACGCACCCGGGCCGAAATTGCCCTGCGTGAGAGCGAAGCCTCACTCCAGCACCGAATTGCCACGGCAACTGCCGAGCTGCGCTCCCTTTCCCGTCGCCTGCTCGAAGTGCAGGAGGAAGAGCGCCGCTTCCTCGCGCGCGAGCTCCATGACGAGATCGGGCAGATGCTGACAGCGCTTCAAATTCAGCTCGCTACTCTTGAACGAGAGCCTCGACCGAACGGCAATCAGGCGCTTGAGCAATCGGTGGAGACCGTCCGCGAGTTGACGACCCGTGTCAGCGAGATTTCGATGGACCTCCGGCCGTCAACGCTCGATACGCTCGGCCTCCTCCCCGCACTTCTCACCCACATCGAGCGCTATCAGGACAGGACGGGCATCGCAGTCGAGATGCGCCATCACGGACTCGATCGGCGCTTCCCGACCCGGATTGAGACCACTGCATACCGGGTTGTCCAGGAAGCGCTCACGAATATTGCCCGTCACGCCAATGCCGCACGGGTGACCGTGCAGTTCCTCGTCGATGAGGAAACGATGACAATCGTCATTCGCGACAACGGCCGGGGATTCATCCTGAATGGGACTGCAGACGCCGGTGGTTTGAGTGGCATGCGTGAACGTGCCGAGCTTCTCAACGGCACGTGGTCCATCGAAACCGTACTTGGCGCCGGTACAGTAGTCACAGCGGAACTCCCACTGTCCAGCTCAGATGGCAATGGATCAATCCAGTGATTAGCGCGGTCCTCGTTGACGACCATCCCATCCTCCGCAAGGGACTTCGCGCCCTGCTGGAGGACGAGGACAACTGCCGCGTCATTGGTGAAGCGTCGGACGGTCTGACGGCGATTGAGTTGATCGCGCGTTTGCAGCCGGATGTCGCGATCATCGACGTGCAATTGCCGGACCTGAATGGACTCGAAGTCGCGCGCCGGGTGTGCGACCAGGCGCCCCAGACGAAGGTGATCATGCTCTCGATGTACCCGGACGAGCCGTACGTGCTCGAAGCGCTTCGGCATGGCGCAGTCGGGTACGTGCTGAAGGGCGCAGCCACGACCGACCTCATACAGGCAGTCCACGTCGCAGTCCAGGGTCGGCGATTCTTGAGTACGCCACTGACCGAGCGCGCACTTGACGCCTACGCGAAACGCGCCGAGGAAGCAAGGCAGCCCCTCGACCGCTATGACCTGCTCACCTCCCGGGAGCGAGAGGTGCTGCAGCTCGCGGCCCAAGGATTGGGCAATTCCGAGGTTGGCGATCGCCTGGCCATCAGTCCTCGCACCGCGGAGACGCACCGGGCCAACATGCTTCGCAAGCTCGGCCTCCAGACCCAAACGGATCTGGTCAGATTCGCGGTAAGTCGCGGTCTTATTCAGGGCAATGTCTGATCCGAACCTGTGCGAGATCCCATTGCCCCTACCTGCGGCCTGCGACCAAAACAGGCGCGAATCGCGTAGATGACCGGATGTCATCCGGGGGATCCCCACGTCTACGATTCCAGTCATACAGCCAACATGGGTTGGTGCCGGAAGGCGAGTCTTTTCGGGTGGCATTCAGCCAGGGTCACCATGACTCCGAGAGCAATATTGCGCGACCAGAACGTCCTGTTTGGTCGATGGCGATTCGATGGCACGAGCATCGCCGTCGCCGAAGTCCGGGCTGCCTTTTGCGCCGACCCCAAAGGCGCGGTCGCCACATTCCAGCGACAGGGCCTTACGCGGGAGGACATAGAGGCGGCTATGTCGTTTGCCTTCCCCGACGTCCGCTCGCTCGCCGTTTCCCAGAATTACGGCTCAATCACGGTGCATTGCGTCTGCGGGGAAGACACCTCCGCAACGATTCAGCAACCAACAGGTGAGAGCGTGAGATGCGCCTGTGGTCGGTACTGGCGGATCGACCTCAAAATCACTCCGGTGGCGGGCGAATGACGACCAGACCGACCGCGACGACCTTTTTGGTCTACCGCTCAGTTCTATATCCACTGGGAGGAGACCGTGACAATCGAGACTGATGGTCGATGTCTCATGGTTTCCGAGTGGCGCATCGCGGCGCCGGACATTACCCGGAATCACCACGCCCGGGAAACCTGGCTCAGCTTCCTGCGCGGGACCGTAACTCCCCGCGCCCCTGACCTGCGATTCGCGGGAGTGCTCGAGGCCTGGGCATGTCTTGGCGAGGATGGACGCATGTGGATTCTCGAGATTCACGCCAGCGAGGCGTCGGTGGACGAAGGCATGCGCGCCTGGCATACCGTCGACGCTCGCCCCCGGTCCACCGACAATATCGATGCCAGACTCGTTCGATCGTATGCCGGACCCCTCATCGACCTCGCCCATGTCGCGCCCGGCGCAGCCCTCCGTGCAATGGAGTCCGATCCGGACGGAAAAACCCGCAGACGCTGGATCAATGTGACGCGCTGGCAAATCCGGGCAGAAATCCAGCCGGCGCCAGAACGATTCACGACCGTCGCCACCATGATCGGCCCACTCGTTGTTCGCGAAATTGTCGGGCAGCGCCCTGTGATGGCCTGCGTTGCCAATACCGGTGAAGATACGGTCGTATTCGCAGGTCTCTTCACATCCGCGAGCGCCTTGGAGGCAGCATGGCAGGCTGTGCGCCGGCCGGGAGCCTTGCGCGAAGCCACTGAACGCCACCTGATCCTGACGGAGTTCGTCGCTGGCGAAGTGATCGATCTATTCGCCCTGGCTGCTGAAGCCCAGATCGGCATGACCCCACGAAACCAACCCCCGTCCCCTATTCCCGCGAGCATCGAAGGGGATTGACAATCCCGATTTGCGCGCTATGCTACGGCCACTGGTACAGACAACCTGATAACCGGACGTCCGCAGCAGTCCTTCGTTGGTCCGTCGATCACGTGAGTGCAGGATGGTAGAAAGTCTCCGGGGCGGTCCGCTTCCCCGCTATTACCAGCTCAAAGAGATCATTCGCGAGCGGATCATGACCGGCGAATGGGCGCCGGGCACCCTGATCCCATCCGAGCGCGAACTCTGCGAGCGGTATGGCATCAGCCGCATGACCGCCCGCCAGTCGATTACCGAGCTCGTCAGCGAGGGCCTGCTCTATCGCGAACAGGGCAAGGGAACCTACGTCGGTCGGCCGAAAATCGCCCAGCAGCTCCTCCGACTAACCGGCTTTACCGAAGACATGAAGGCGCGTGCACTGCGACCGGGAGCCAGGGTGCTCTCCGCCGAGATGTGGCCGGCCGATGAAGTGACTGCCGAGCGGTTGAGAGTCAAGGTCGGTCAACCTGTCTACAAGCTGTGTCGCCTTCGCCTGGCCGACGCCGAGCCACTCGCCCTCGAGACCTCCTGCATCACCTTCATCGGCTGCGAGCGCCTCCTCGAGAGCGATCTCGAGCGCGATTCCCTCTATCAGCTTCTCGCCAACTCGTTCGATATGCCGCCGCTCGAAGCGGAACAGGAGCTCGAGGCCGATCTTGCTGGCGAGGAGGAATCACGCCTGCTGGACGTTCCTGTCGGCAGTCCCGTCCTCCGCACGAGGCGGGTCACCACGACCCGGCGCAACCAACCCGTCGAGTACGCGACCTCGGTCTACCGGGGCGACAAGTACCGGTTCCATACGCGCATGGTGCGCGATCAGAGCTAGCCGACGGGCGGAAAGGAGGAACGTCGCAGATACCCTGTTCCACGGAGCGCCCGATGTTGCTGTCTTTGGATCATCGATCAGTCACTAGGAGATCAGTATGACAACCAGCGACAAGACCGGTAACCGCATGTTCATGACACCCGTGTCGCGACGACGATTCGCGCAGGGTCTGGCAGCCTCGCCCTTCGTCTTCGGTGCCGCTTCTCGCGGCGTCCGCACAACGTACGCCCAGGATAAGGTCAAGCTCGTCGTCCTTACGCACTGGGGCAGTGCCGAGCAAAAGGATCCGCTCGAGAAGATCTTCGCCGAGTACACCCAGGCAAACCCGAACGTCACGATCGAGCTGCAGACGGTCGCCTTCGATGACCTGCTCAACCGGATCACAACCGGTCAGCTCGGCGGCGAAGCGCCCGATATCTACCACTTCTACAACCTCTGGCTGCCCGATTTTGTTGGCAGTGAGCTCCTCGCCGCTCCGCCGGACGATATTTCGACCGACGTCACCGGCGCCTATGGCGAGGGCACGGTCGGCGGCGCCAGCTACAACAGCAAGGTCTGGGGCTACCCGACTGAAGTCAACGACTACCAGCTCATCTACAACAAGAAAGCGTTCCAGGAGGCAGGAATCACAGCCGCGCCCACGACCTTCGCCGAGTTCCGCGACACAGCCAAGAAGCTGACCAAGAAGGACTCGGGCGGCAAGGTGACGCAAGCCGGCTTCATGTTCCTCGCCGGCTGGGACTCCGGCGTCGTCCACCCGTGGACCTCCCTGCTCTGGTCAAACGGCGGGCAATACGTCGCCGACGACTACAGCAAGGCCCTTTTCAACTCGCAGGCCGGCATCGATGTCCTCCAGCTCGAGACCGACATCGTCAACGACGGCTCGTCCATCATGAGCACGCTCACGGACGCCGATTTCGAGTCGGGGCGCGTCGGCATGACGATCATGGCCAACTGGTGGGGCGCGACCCTCCGCGCCAGCAGCCTCGGCATGGACAACGTCGGCGTCGCGCCGATCCCGCACGGCGAGGGCGGCACACCGATCGCGCTGCAGTACGAGTGGCTCTGGGGCGTCGGCAACACAAGCCAGAACGCGGACGCCGCCTGGACGTTCCTTAAGTGGCTCAACAACCCGCGGGACAGCGCTGAAGCCTCGTCCCCGATGGGCGAGTTCCTGACCAGCGCCCTCAATGCGATCCCCGGCCGGCAATCCGACCAGAAGGCCCACGCCGATCTGCTCAGCGATCCGTTCGTGAAGCCGTTCGTCGACGCCTTCGCGACGTCGAAGAGCGAGCCGATCATCCCCGGTGCCCAGGAGATCAAGACGAATCTCCAGAAGCAGATCGAGTCAGCCTGGGCCGGTCAGGAATCTCCGACCGATGCCCTCAACACGGCCGCGCAGGATGCCGATCGCATCCTGAAGGAGAAGGCCGCGTCGTAGTGGCTTGCGCGGCAGCAATGCATTTCGCTGCCGCGCCATTCACCTGATGTTCATGGGGCCGGGATGGGAGCAATGACCACTGCGGAACAGGTACTGGTACGACCAGGCAGAGCCAGGGCGAAACGGCGCGTCAACCGCCGCTCGCTGGCCGGTT
>DASQCG010000353.1:0-5016 GCA_035634825.1 Thermomicrobiales bacterium
GGCCGAACGTGTCGCCGGCGTGGAGCGCCCGCTGACCGATGCGCGCCGGCAGGAGATTCTCGCGAACGTCGACCGGCTGGGCGACCTCGCATTGCGCCCCCTGGCCGTCGCCTACCGGCCGCTGCCCGGCGGCGAGCGCCCCGAAGTCGATGAATCGCTCGAGCGCGATCTCGTCTACCTGGGGATGGTCGGCATCATCGACCCCCCACGGCCTGAGGCGCGGGAGGCCATCGCGGAAGCGCATGACGCCGGGGTTCGGGTCATCATGATCACCGGCGATCACCCTCACACCGCCGTGCGCATCGCCAGAGACCTCGGCATCGTCGGATCCGGGGATTCGCACGGAGTGCGAACCGGCGCCGATCTCGAGCAACTCACCGATAAGGAGCTCGAATCTGTCGTGCGCGAGATCTCGGTCTACGCACGGGTGGCGCCCGAGCACAAGCTGCGCATCGTGGACGCCCTTCAGGCAAACAAGAACATCGTAGCCATGACCGGAGACGGGGTGAACGACGCCCCAGCGCTGAAGGCCGCCGACATCGGCGTGGCAATGGGGATCACCGGCACCGACGTGACGAAGGAGGCGGCCGACATGATACTCGCCGACGACAACTTCGCCACGATCATCGCCGCGATCCGCGAGGGTCGCGGCATCTTCGCCAATATCCGGAAATTCCTGCGCTTCCTGCTCTCCTCGAATATCGGCGAGGTGCTGACGATGTTCCTGGGCGTAGTGCTCGCGGGGCTGATCGGACTCGACAAGACCGGAGAGGCCATAGCCGTGCCCCTTCTCGCCACGCAGATTCTCTGGATCAATCTGCTGACCGATACCGCGCCGGCGCTGGCGCTGGGTGTAGACCCGCCTCCCGACGACGTCATGCAACGTAAACCGCGCCGGCCCACCGACCGGATCGTTGACCGTGAGATGTGGTTCGGTATCTTCTGGGTCGGCAGCGTCATGGCGGTGGTCACGCTGGCAGCGCTCGACCTTCGGCTCGCCGGTGGCGTGCTGGGCGGCTCGGGTGAGATAACCGAGGCCCGAACCATGGCCTTCACGACTCTCGTCTTCGCCCAGCTCTTCAATTGCTTCAATGCGCGCTCCGACAGGACAAGCGCCTTGCACCACATATTCGTGAACTCCAAGCTGTGGGGCGCAATCGCGATCTCCGTCGTGTTGCAGATCGCGGTAGTGCAAGTGCGGTATCTCAACGACGCGTTCGGCACCATGCCGTTGACCGGTGCTGACTGGTTGATCTGCATTGCCCTGGCAAGCGTTGTGTTGTGGGCGGACGAAGCCAGGAAATTGCTTGGGCGTTGGCGGCGCATGTGATCGGCGGCCCGGTGCACCCATTGACCGGCTCATGGCTACGATTGAGTGCCGAAGCGCAATGCCCTACGCCGATCCGTGACCTGATAGCGCAGCCGAGGATCAGGAGCCAACAGACGTTGCTGGCCTGAAGTACGATCATGGCAACTGGCCCCATACCACTGCCTGGGGGTTAGATGCGAGGAATTGCTGAACCCCAGGCGGGCGAGGAAGAACTCTCGTGAGGAGCCGCGCCGAACGCGCCCGCCTCACTCCGGGAGGAACGCAATGAGCCATTCGGAAGCAAATCCGTCGACTCCGGTCGTCTTGTCCCCGGCAACGGGCGCCGCACTCGTGTCGCGCGACTTGCCGGTCGTCCCCACCGTCGATCCGTCCTGGCTCCTGATCGAGGAAGGGTTCAGCCTCGCGCGCGAGCACGAAGTCGAGTCGCGGTTCTCGGTAGCGAACGGGTATGTCGGAACCAGAGGTTCCCTCGATGAGGGCTCAAGCCTTTCGGCGCCAGCGACCTATCTGGCCGGCGTGTTCGACATCGGCGCCGACTGGGCCGATATCCCGGAACTGGCTCTCGCGCCCGACTGGACGGGCCTCACGATCAACGTGGAGGGCAACGAACTGTCGCTGGAGGCCGGCGAGGCGCTGGATCACCGGCGCATGCTGGATCTGCGCCAGGGAATTGTCTGGCGCGAATGGCGGCATCGCGATCCGGACGGGCGTGTGACCCGTCTGCGCTTTCTCCGTTTGGCGTCGCTGGCGGACCGGCACGCGCTGGTGCAGTCGTTGACGCTCGTTCCGGAGAACTACTCGGCGACGCTGCAAATCGAGACACGCCTGGAGCAGCCGAGTCGCCACGACCCCAGCCCGGAAGACCTGCGCGAGAGCCCTGTCTTGCTGCCCGCAGGAACAGCAACGGACGGCTCCGAGATACTCCTCTGGCGCACTGGGGTTACGAACGTGTTCGTCGCGATTGCCGGCGTCAGCAATTTGCGCGAGGAGAATGGCGACGCCATCGAGAGCACGGCCAAGATTAGTAGGGGCCGGCTCGTCGAGCGGTGGGAATGGGAGGCGCAATTCGGCACAACCTATTGCCTGGACCGGCTGGTGACGATGCATACCTCTCGCAATGGCGCGGCGCCTGATGAGGCCGCGGTGGCGCACCTGCGGCAATTCGCGGGCGACTGGCAGGAAAGGCTGGCCACCGCCCATGTCCGGGCTTGGCGGGCGCGCCTGCAGGCAGCTGACGTGGAAGTCGAAGGTGACCCGGAGGCCCAACGTGCCCTGCGTTTCGCCTCCTACCACATGATCAGCGCGGCCAACCCGGAGGACCCGCTCGTGTCGGTCGGGGCGCGGGCGCTGACTGGCGAAGCCTACAAGGGCCACGTGTTCTGGGACACCGAGATATTTCTGCTGCCCTTCTACACCTTCACCTGGCCGGAAGCCGCCCGGGCGTTGCTGATGTATCGCTTCCACACCCTGCCGGCCGCGCGCGAGAAAGCGCGCCGGATGGGCTACGAGGGCGCGCTCTTCGCCTGGGAATCGGCAGGTACCGGCGAGGAGGTGACACCATCCAGTGCCGTTACTCCCGAAGGCGAAGTCGTCCGCATTCTTACGGGCGAGCAGGAACATCACATCTCAGCCGATGTGGCCTACGCCGTGTGGCAATACTGGGAGGCAACGTCCGACGATGACTTCCTGCGCGAGGCGGGAGCGGAGATCGTGCTCGAGACGGCCCGCTTCTGGGCCAGCCGTGGGCAGGAGGAGACAGACGGGCGCTACCACATCCGGCTTGTGATCGGCCCGGATGAGTACCACGAGGGCGTGGATGACAACGCATTCACGAACGGAATGGCCCAGTGGAACCTCGAGCGCGGGGCAGAGGTGGCTCAAATCATGGCGAAGCGGTGGCCAGAGCGATGGAGGGACCTGGCAGAGCGCCTCGATCTGCGGGACGAGGAGATCCGCCGCTGGCATGAGCTGGCACAGGTCGTCTATCTCGGCCGGGATTCGGAAACCGGCCTCATTGAGCAATTCCAGGGCTACTTCGACCTGGAAGACATCGACCTCGACGCCTACCCGGGACGCAACGTGCCAATGGACGTGGTGCTGGGGAGAGAGCGCACCCAGCGCTCACAGGTGCTCAAGCAGGCGGACGTGGTGCTCTTGCTCTATCTGCAATGGGACCGACTTGCGCCGAGGGTGCGGGATGTCAACTTCCGCTACTACGAGCCAAGGACCGGACATGGCAGCTCGCTTAGCCCGGCCACTCACGCGTTGGTAGCGGCCCGCCTGGGCGACATGGAAATGGCGCAGCAATTCTTCCGGCAGGCGGGCCGGATCGACCTGGATAACAACATGGGCAACGCAGCCGGCGGCGTCCACATGGCCGCACTCGGAGGACTTTGGCAGGCGGCAGCGTTCGGCTTTGGCGGGGCGCGGTGGGATCCGGACGGGCTGACCCTTGACCCGCACCTCCCGGCCAATTGGCATCGCCTGGCATTCACACTCACCTGGCGAGAATCAAGGCTGCGCATAGAAGTCGAGGCCGAGCCGATGACCGTCACGGTATCCCTGGAGGGCGGACCGATAGCGGTTCGCGTTGCAGGCGGCTCGTTGGTGACGCTTGCGGCAGGGCGTCCGATGCGGACGCGCCGGCAAAGCGGGCGATGGGACGAGTGGCAGGGGGTGCGACCGTGAACACGGTCCTGGTGCCGCTGGACGGCACGTCGCATGCCACCGCGGCATTGCCAGTGGCTCGAGCGCTGGCGGAGATTGCGTCCGCATCGCTGCGTGTGCTGCATGTGGGCGAGCCGATGTTGGCGACGCATGACCTTCCAAACGCGCTGCGACTGGAGCCGGAGGACATCCACGCATTGGTCCTGGAGCAAGTGACCGGCGACGCGGCGGAGAGAATCGTGCGCCTGGCGCGGGATTGTCAGAGCGTGCTGATCGTGATGTGCACGCACACCCGGCAGAAGAAGCCACGAGGAGCAATTGGCTCAGTCGCCGCACGCGTGCTACAGGATGCTTCCTGCCCGGTCGTGCTCGTCCGACCGCAGCGAGGCACGCATCCGTGGGCGCTGCGGCAGATCGTCTTGCCGCATGATGGCACGCCCACCTCGGCGGCAGCGCTTGGACCTGCGGTGTCGCTGGCCCAGTTGAGCGGCGCCGAAATAATTGTGCTGCACGTACCTACGGCCGATTTGCCGGATGAGCCCGATAGCTACACGATGCCGCAGTACGTGGATCAGCCTCAGCATGAGTGGCCCATGTGGGCGCGAGAGTTCTTAGAGCGAACGCTGAACCTGAGTGAGCAATCGCCTGAGATCCGAACGCGGCTATTCCTCCGGCGAGGAAAACCAGGAGACGAGGTCGTCCGGCTCGCGACGGAGGAGGAGGCAGACCTGATCGTGCTGGCCTGGCATGGGAGCCTGGAGGTGGGACGGGCCGGGATCGTAAAACAGGTCCTCAAGGATGCGCCTTGTCCCATTCTCACTCTCCGGATAGAAGCACCTGCGGAACAGGCCGGGGAGTTCGAAGCTACGGGCCGCAACAATTTCCGAGGCGGGAGTGGCGACCCTGGAATCGATCGGGATCGAGCCGGGTAGATCACAGCTGCTTCAGGAGCTCTCCCAAGTCGGTCACTACTACGTCGGCGCCGTGGCTGCGCAACTCCGCAGCCTGACCGGCGCGGT
>DASQCG010000354.1:0-5068 GCA_035634825.1 Thermomicrobiales bacterium
CCGCCGGGATACCCGAGGCCCAGCAAGCGCGCACCCTTATCGAATGCCTCACCCGCGGCATCGTCGAGGGTCGTGCCGAGCAGCTCGTATTCGCCCGGCGCGCTCATTCGGATCAGATCGGTATGGCCGCCGGAGACGATCAGACAGACCGCCGGCATGGCGATCTCGCCGTAGTCCTGCAGCTCGTCGATGAGCCAATTGGCGGCGATGTGGCCCTCGATGTGATGCACACCGACCAGAGGCAGGTTGCGGGCCAGGGCAATTCCCTTGGCCGCGTTCACGCCGACAAGGAGCGCTCCGCTAAGACCGGGCCGGTTCGTCACGGCGACGGCCCCGATATCGTCCCACTCGGCATCGGCGCCGCTCAGCGCATCCCGCACGACGGGGCCAATCGCCGTCAAATGCGCCCGCGCGGCCAACTCTGGCACGACACCGCCATAGCGCTGATGGGCTGCCAGTTGCGACCAAACGACGGTCGATCGCACATCGCGGCCGTCGGCGACCACGGCGGCGGCCGTCTCGTCACATGAGGTTTCGATCGCGAGAACATTCACAAGATCGGCGGCTCGATATTGGTGTCGAAGGACTCGCCCGTGCCGCGGATCAGAAACTCGGGGACATCGACCTCAGGGACCCGAAGCACGAGTCGATCCCTCACCTCGAAGATCTGTTCGACGTAATCCGAATCCCGCAAGGATCGCGACCACATGACCAGGGCGTCCTCATGGTTATCAGTATAGTACGCTGCCCGACGCCCGTATACGCTCATCCCGTACTTCCGGTAGAGCGCCTGTGCTGGATTATTGCTGACCCGCACCTCGAGCGAGACCCACGCCGACCCCCGAGCCATTGCGTCGGCAAACGACGTGACCAGCAGCAGTTCGCCGTAGCCCCGGCCGCGATAGACGGGGTCGACCGCAATCGTCGTGATATGCGTCTCGTCGTACATCTGCCACATGCCCACGTACCCGGCAAGATGGGGGAGATCGCGCTGGGGGTCCCCGCGCCGGGCTGGCAGGATCGTCTCGAGGAAGCGTCCGCGCGGCACCCGCAGCTCATGAGGCTCGACAGGCTGCATCGGCTTGGCTCGCAAAACGTAGTACGAGTTGTGCTCTGGTCGGCGCAGCTCGCGCCGGTATGCGGACATTGGCCAGGGATTGGAAAAACACCGCCGCTCGATCCGGGACACCTCGTCGATGTCCGCCATCTGCATGTGATCGATAGAGAGGGCGACGTCTGGCTGTGCCTGAATCATGATTGGTCCGGCTTCGGTCGTCAGCGGGGAACGGCCCGCTCGGTCTGAACCTACCACGCTCCCGGCATTGGCACAATCACGAATGCTGCTCAGTCCGATGCAGGTAGACAGGGTCGGGGATCGTCCGTGGATCAAAATCGCCCGACCGCCAGCGCTCCCACCCCATCCGGGCCAGCGTCCCGGCGCGACGCAACCGGTCGGGTGTCGGTGGGACAATAACGCCGGTCAGCTCCCGAACCCGGATCACATCTTCCTCCGACAGCTCACCGAGCACGATCGACGCGTCGTGAACCCGCACGAACTCGATGAGCTCGCCGATGGTTCCGGTCAGCGGCTCGTCGATGGCGTCGGCCGATGCCCATCCATAGCGCGAGCGTCCAGCCTTCACGACCCCGATCGCCATGCCTGGCAGATCACGCCAGGCGTGAATTGTCAGCTCGATTGTCGAGACGCCGAGCACCGGAATCCCGGTGGCAATCGAGAGTCCATTGGCAATTGCCAGTCCAACCCGTAGCCCGCTAAACGACCCCGGCCCGGTCGCTACGGCAACCGCACCCAGCTGGGCCGCGGTCACGTTCACAGTGCCAAGCAACCGTTCGACTTCGGGCATCACCTGCGTCGTCTGCCGTCGCCCTGCCGTCCAGTTCAGCTCGGCCAATACCTCGCCGTCGGTCAGCGCGATGCCTGCCCAATCCGTGGACGTGTCGAGTGCCAGCAGCCATTGGGCATCAGTCATCGGCTGGCTCCTCGATCGTGATCCGGCGCTGATCGTCTCCGGCAATCTCGATTCGAACCGACCAGTGCGGGGGGAACGTCGCGACATCGGCCCGATCCGGCCACTCGACGACAACAACCGCATCCTGCTGTTCGAGGTACTCGTCCAGACCGACCGAATCGAGATCGGCAGCGCCCACGAGGCGATACAGGTCGATGTGGATAAGCTGCGCATCCAATCCAAGGTGCGGCGCGTCGTACTCGGCGACTAGCGTGAAGGTCGGGCTCTGGACTACGCCTTCGACGCCGAGCCCGCGGGCGATGCCCTGAGTCAGGGTCGTCTTGCCTGCGCCGAGATTGCCCCGCAGCAGTACGACATCGCCGCCGCGCAATCGACCGGACAGCTCGGCGCCGATCTTACGCGTCTCCTCCGCGGTGCTGGCCGTGAGCTGTCGATCAGTCAACCCAGCCTCGCCACGTGGTGATCTGATCGAACGGCACGTGCTTGCTCGGCTCCTTTTCAAGTGCCGCGTAGCCAACATAGACGAACCCGAGCAGCCGGCTTTGGTCCGACAAACCGAGATATTCCGTGACCGCCGGATCGTAGGCGGGATCGCCGGTGCGCCACATCGTGGCCAGCCCCAGCGAATGCGCCGCAAGCAACATGTTCTGAACAGCGGCCGCACCCGACTCGATCTCTTCTACCTCGATAACCTTTGGCGCATCCGTGAGCTCGACGCCGACCGCGATGATCACGGGCGCGCGCAGTGCCTTGGCGACCAGCCGCTCAGCCTCGCCCCCCGTGGACCGGCCCTCCCGCTCCATTCGATCGAGTTTGGACTGGGCCATCACCTCGCCGAATCGGATTCGTTCGTCGCCCGCGACAACGACGAAGCGCCATGGATGGGTCAAGTGATGGTTGGGCGCCCACGTCGCCGCGTCCAATATGGTCTCGATCTGCTCGCGCGACGGCCGTTGATCGGTGACTTTGCCGATGCTGCGGCGTGATCGTATCGCTTCAAGTACGTCCATTCATTCCTGTCCTGACAACGTGTGGCTCAGTGCGCCGCCACGAATCCTACCGGACGGCGCCGGAACTCGATGATCATGGATATCCGGGGCGGATTCAGTGCGGCCGGAAGTGGTCGAAGCCGCGTGGCTCGATTTCGTGACGAAGTCCGTGTGCCTCCACACCGACGAGGAGCGGTCGATCTCCGGCTCGCGCGCGGATCTGCCCGATCACGCTCGCGCGGATTCCGATCAACTCGAAGCCTTCCCGGAGCTGATGGCTGAACGAAGGCGGCGCGGTGAACAGCAGCTCGTAATCCTCGCCACCATGCAACGCCAGGTCCCGGGCATCGTCACGGAAGAGCGCTTGCACGGCGGCGGCGATCGGCAAGTCGGGCAGCGAAATCTCCGCGTCCACGTTGCTCGCTGCCAGGATCCTGGAGAGATCGCCCGCGAGACCGTCGCTCAGATCCATCGCGCAGCGGACTCCGAGCGATGCCAACACCCGACCGGCTTTGACGCGCGGATCAGGGCAATGGAGTGCGTTGCGGAGTCCAATTGCCGTCGCGGCACGCTTGCGCGGGTCGCTATCTGGCAACTTCTCAAGTTCGAGACCGGCGGCTGCCGCACCAATTGTTCCGGTCACCCAGATCAGCTCATTTGGTTGCGCCTCATCCCGGCGCAGCAAGCGCTTGCTGTGCGTCTCACCGATCGCGGTAATAGCCATCGAGAACGTGCCGATTGACCTCGTGATGTCGCCGCCGGCAATCACCGCCTGGTGAGAGGCGGCCAGCTTTCCCATGCCGATGTACATCTGCTCGAGATCGCACACCAGCTCATCGCCGGTCAGAGCCAACGACACGGTCAGCAGCAGCGGAACGGCGCCCATAGCCGCGAGATCGGACAGGTTCACCGCGACTGCCTTGTGGCCCAGGTTCTCCCAGGTCGTCCATTCGAGACGGAAGTGAACACCGTCATTCAGCGTGTCCGTGGTCACGACGACCATCTCGCCCGGCGTGACACCAGCGACCGCGCAGTCGTCTCCGATCGCGAGGTGGAGTTTCGGTGACACCCGGGCCCGGTCAGGCAGGCTCTGATCCAGCCGCTGGATGAGGTCAAACTCGCTTATGTCCCGGACCCGTTCGCCATCCATCAGGCGATCCTCTTGTATGCGTCCCGCGTCAGGGTGGCAGTGCGCTCCCATGTGAACTTCGCTGCCTGCATGGGGCCGGCAATGCGCAACTGTTCCCGCAGCGCGGCGGACTCCAGGAGCCGTCGCAGACCATCGGCGATGGCATCGACCCTGGTTGGATCGACGAGAAGCGCCGCATCGCCCGCGACTTCCGGCAGCGACGAGAGGTTCGAGGTCAATACCGGAGCACCCGTCGCCATCGCTTCGAGCACCGGCAATCCAAACCCCTCGTACTGCGATGGTATCGCAACGACGTCCGCGCCGCTGTAGAGCGCAACCAGCGCCTCGTCCTCGGCGTAGCCAGTCCTTCGCACGCGCTCCTGGATCCCCGACTCGCGAATCGTCTCTTCAATCTCGTCCATCAGCCAGCCATCTGGTCCAGCCAGCACAAGGTCGTGTGGAATGTCATCTCGCAAGGTGGCAAATGCCCGCACGAGTGACGGCAGATTCTTGCGTGGCTCGAGGGTGCCGACGGTCAATATATATGGTTTCTGTAGCCCAAACGACTTTCGCGCTACCGATATCGCCTCGGGCGAGGCTGGCCGGAACCTGTTCTGGACGCCAAGCGGAGTCACGATCACCCGGCCGGGATCCACTTCGAACGTCTCGATGACGTCCGCTCGCGTGGCACTCGAGGGAACGAGGACGATGTCAGCTCGCCGCACCGATGAGCGGATCATACGGCGCAAGTATTGATATCGCTTCGCCGTGACTTGTCCCGGAAACTTGAGAAACGCAAGATCGTGCACGGTCACGGCCGCCGGTGATCCGAGTCCGGCCGGAATGGAATTGACGGTTCCGTGGAACAGGTCAAGGTGATCACGTCGGCTCACGATGGGGAGCGCCGCCATCTCCCACGCAATCCGCACCGGTGGCCTTTCGATCGGCACGACTGCTCG
>DASQCG010000355.1:0-2603 GCA_035634825.1 Thermomicrobiales bacterium
AATCGACCGCGACTACCTCCGGCCGGCCGTGTGTCAACGTGCCGGTCTTGTCGAATGCGATTTGCCTGATGCCGGCCAACGCTTCCAGTGCGCTGCCACCCTTGAACAGCACTCCCATCCGCGACGCTCGACCCAGGGCCGAGACGATGGCAACCGGAGTCGAGATCACCAGCGCGCAGGGACAGGCCACGACGAGCAGAATCAGCGCCCGGTAGACCCATTCGGTATCACCCGAAATGAACCAACCTCCGAACGCGAGCGCGATCGCACCGATCACTACCGCCGGGGTATAGATCGCCGCGAACCGCTCGACCAGCGCCTGCACCGGCGCCTTCGATTGATGCGCTTCTTCAACCAGGTGAATGATCCGGCTGACCGTCGTATCTGAGCCGGGAGCGGTCGCCCGAATCGTCAGATGGCCGTCGCCATTCACCGAGCCGGAGATGGCATCGTTCCCAGCCTCGACAGGGCGGGGAAGAGACTCGCCGGTGATCGCGGACTGGTCCAGCGCCGACATGCCACTCAGGACAATGCCGTCGATCGGAATGCGTTCTCCGGGCAGGACATCGACGATGTCATCTATCGCGACCTCTTCGACCGGAATCGTTTCAATTTGCCCACTCCGAATGACGCGGGCAGTCGCTGGCGCGATCGACATGAGTTGCCTGATCGCGCCGCGTGTGCGGTCGATTGTGGCCGATTGGAGCGCAAGTCCGATCGCGAAGAGGACCATCAACGTGCTCGCTTCAGCCCAGTCCTGCAGCGCAAGTGCGCCGACCGCGGCGATCGTCATCAGCAGGTTCATATCGGCGCGGCGCACTTTGATCGATACGAGGGCCGCCCTGGCGACGGGATAACCGGCAATTGCTGCCGCGATGACGTGAAGGATCGGTGGCACGTACTTGAGATCGGTAAACGCGGACAAGGCGAGCGCGACCAGTACAAGGGCGACTGCGATCACGATCTCCCAGGTCCGGCGCGTAATCGTCCGCTGTTCTGTGGCATTGGTTGCGGAGGGCGCCTGTGGTTCGACGCGGTAGCCGAGGCGCTCGGCCGCGGACCGGATTTGCGAGTCAGGAACTGAGCCGCGGTCCGCGACGACCTGCATCATCCCCGTGCCAAATGCGACTTCGGCGGATTCCACGCCGGGCAATGACGCGACGCTGGCCTGAAGTGTCCGCGCACAATCGGCGCAATCCATGCCGGAAACGACGAATTCGCGACGCAGATTGCCGTCGCTTGTCTGGCCGACTGCATAGCCGAGTTCACGGATGCGTGACCGCAGGACGCCCTCGGTGACTAGCTCGGGATCGAACGCGATATCCGCAGTCCCGCTATCGAAGCGGACTAAGCACGTCGACACACCTGGTGTGTCCGAGAGGCGCCGCTCGAGCGTTTTGGCGCAGTCAGCGCAATCGAGTCCGCCAATTTCGACGCGAGATCGTTGAATGGACGGAACTGTCATACGGCCGCCTCCGCCTCATGGCTATGGCCGACGTGATCGCGCGCCTGGCGATAAATGGACATAACGTGCTCGTCAGTCAGGGAATAGAAGACTCGCCGGCCGTCCCGCCGGCCACGGACGACATTAAGGTCCCGCATTTGGCGGAGTTGGTGCGAGACAGCCGATTCGCTGATTCCGATGGTGGCACTGAGGTCGCAGACGCAGAGCTCGACCGCATCGAGCGCGGCCACGATGCGCAGTCGCGTTGGGTCGGCCATCAGGCCGAGGAGCGCGGAGAGTTGCGCGAGATCGGCCGCGGTTGGCTGTGCGGAGCGAGCCGCCAGAACCCCTGCGATATGAATGACGCGTTCGTCGCAATCGTTCTCGGGAATCTCAGCGAATTGATCCTGTTTGCGTGGTCGTGCCATGGGCAATCTCCGCTGAAATTATACATGAATAGTTATTCAGTTGTATACTTATTGGGGTGGATACGTCCGAGGGCGAACTGGTGACCATGCCACGCAGAAATCCGGCGATTTCGCGTTGACGCTCACCGAAGCCGTTCGTATACTCCCCGTTGGCGCAGCTTTTGGTCGCGTCCGGTTTGCCGACGTAGCTCAATTGGCAGAGCAGCTGTTTTGTAAACAGCAGGTTGCGGGTTCGAGTCCCATCGTCGGCTCTTCTCGCGCCTCGCGGGGTACCGGTACACGGGCAGTTGCCAGAGTGGACAATTGGGCCTGACTGTAAATCAGGTGCGTAAGCTTCGGTGGTTCGAATCCGCCACTGCCCACTCCAAACGCGTGTGCCGCGCTGCGAGAGCAGCGTGATCGAGCCCACATAGCTCAGTCGGTAGAGCACTTTCTTGGTAAGAAAGAGGTCATCGGTTCAAGTCCGATTGTGGGCTCCAGGTCTTTGACGGAGAGACTCCGCGAGGAGTCTCTCGTTGCGCAGGAGAGCCGGGGATTCCGGCGAAGGTCTGACCAGGCAACGGCCGGTCAGAAAAGGAGCAATACCGAGCAATGGGCAAGGCGAAATTCGAGCGGACCAAGCCGCACTTGAACGTGGGCACGATTGGCCATGTCGATCATGGCAAGACCAGTTTGACGGCGGCGATCACGAAGACCTTGTCGTTGAAGGGCGAAGCGGCGTTTCGCAGCTT
>DASQCG010000356.1:0-11263 GCA_035634825.1 Thermomicrobiales bacterium
TCGATCGGGTTGTCGCCCGGCGGCGGTCCTGCCGGAGCCGGTCCGATGAATGGCGGCGGCGTCTCCCGCGCGGCATCGATCAGCTCCAGCATTCGCTCCGGCACGATCCCGCGGGCTGATCCCCGGTCGCCGAGGATGGCGGCCTTCACCTCGTCGACCGAGAGCATGAAGATGTCCCCGGCTTCGACCAGTGCGCCTTCGGTGACGAGCCGCTCGCCCAGCTTCAGGAAGAGCAGGCGAGTCAGGGCGACCATCTGCTGGTCGATGTAGAAGTTGTGCTCTTCCTGGAGGAAGTAGGCCGCACGTGCCGCCTGGAGCATGCCCTCGAACTGGCCGCGGACCGACTCAGGATAGGCCGCGAGTTGCTGTCGGGCCTCGATAATGGCCTTCTCGGCAAGCACGGTCGACGCCGCATGCTCGGCGCGGGCATCGTGCCCGTTCCGCAGGTACGCCTGGACCATCGCGATCGCAATCGAGGGATCCTCGCGCCAGGTCGGCGTGGTGAAGTCGAACAGGTCCTGGCGCAGGCCGTACTCGCGCAGGTACTCGCGAATCGCAGCCGCGAAGTAGCCGCCCATCGGGTGCCGGGCGAGCGCCGCCGAGACGTTGTCCGCCGGGGTCGAGAGCAGGAGATCGGTCAGACCGGCAGCCTTGGCCGCGCCGGCCAGATCAGTGAGGCCCATACCGGCCTTGATGCTCTCGGACTCGGCCCCGATCAGCAGCGCGTGCGCATCCTGCTCGGACCCGCCGAAGAGATCGACGTAGAGCTCGTCGAAGAGCTGCTTGGCGAGCATCATCGGGATCACGATCCGAAAATGTGTCGTCCAGTTCTCGGCCCAGATCGTCTGAAGTTCATCGAGCATCTCGAGGACCGCGGCCGGTTCGGCCGTGTCGACCTTCATGGTCTCGATCCGGAGCAGGCGCCACTTGATCAGTGGCCGATGCTCCGTGGTCCAGCGCTCCATCAGCCGGCCGGCCTCGACCTTGAGGGTCGCCCCGGAGCGCTGGCTCATCTCCTTCGCCTCATCCTCATTGGCCGGGATTGCCGGGATGATGGCGTTGAAGAAGTAGTGGTTCTGGATCTTCACGCGGGTGCCGAGCAGCGGGACATTCAGCTCCCGCACTGCCCTGGTGAAGCCGCGCTCGAACGACGGCGCATGGACACTCGCGAAGAGTGGGCTGAGTGGGCGCGGGAAGTGCATCGGGTCCGAGAAGTAGGTCAAAGGTGCTTCGGGTGTAACGGTCAGTGTCGGGGCAAACAGGGTCATATCGGTCGAAACTACTGCAACCATCGAGTGGGCTCCTTGGTGCTGTACTGAAGTTCGATGTGCCAATCGAGTGGGTTGTTATGCGGCGACTGCGCCGAGTGTGGTGATTGGCCGGGCCTGGAAGAGCATGAGCTGCGAGCCGACGAACGCGCCTTCGAGGTCGGCCGGATAGCCGAGAGATTCCGAGAGGGCGCGGGCCATCTTTGCAATCGCGTGGACTTGCTCGAGAGCGAGCGCCGGGATCGAGCGAAGAATGCGCGGCACCGAAACACTCTGTGTGCCTGGAGCATCGGCGCGGGGCACGATCATCTCGGCCTTCTCGCCGATCAGGTACTCGTGGATCGCGCCGTCCGAGCCGACGATGACCTGGTCCGGCGTGACCATGCCGGAGACGAGCGCTTCGCCCAGTCCCCACGATGCGTTGATCAGCACGTAGTCGGACTGGCCGGAGATCGGGTCGGCCGCAAAGGCGACGAACGAGACATCGCTGCGGACGAGCTGCTGGACGACGACGGCAATCCCGCCTTCGTCGGCATCCAGGCCGCCCTGCCGCCGGTAGGCGACGGCGCGCTCGGTCCAGAGCGAGGCCCAACAGCGCTTGATCGCCTCTTCGAGCGCGTCGAAGTCGCGGACATCGAGGATTGTGTCGTGCAGGCCGGCAAAGGAGAAGACGGCCGAGTCCTCAGCCGTCGCCGATGAGCGGACCGCAACCGAGATCTCGCCACCTGCCCGGTCGGCCAGCTCGGCGAATGCGTCGCTGAGGGCCGCACGGATCTCCTCCGGCAGGGGAGAGGCCTCAATGACGGCCCGGATCGCAGGCAGGTCATCGTCGGAGACATCGCTGGCTCGTTTCGGGAGACCGGCGGCCTCGGCCATCGCGGCGTAGGCGTCGGTCGAGAGCGAGAAGGCCGGCGGAACGGGCGCGCCGAGGGCAATCAGGTTGCTCAGGCTGGCGCCCTTGCCGCCGACGAGCGCCCGGCTGACCAGTTGGCCGTCGAGCCAGATCACGAAGTCGCAGGAGATCGCAGCATTGCGCACGGACGCTTCACCTCCAGGTCCGGGAGGTTCACCAGGACCCTGAATTCTTGGACGGAAGACCGGCCTGACCGGCAGGGGCTGAGACAGTCGGAGACTGCCGGCTGGGTTTACTTCATCGATACAGTTGTACCGATTCAGGCTCCGATGCACATGCGGCGAGTGACTGAGCCGCACCTCAGCCTTTCGACGGAGAAAAATCTTGCTGACGCGTGAGGTTTACCCAGGAAATGTGGAGATAGCACTGCCAGGGAATGTGGCGCGGGTGCCACATTGGACGTCGGCACGCGCGCCAATCCTGATCGTCGTCTGGCTTATCTCGTATCGATGCTCGGAAATGGAAGGAAGCGCGCCGGTGGTCGGCGCGCTTCCTGGGGAGGGGGAAATGAGAGGTGGAGTGGAGAGGAGCGTCGCTGGTTACGCGCTCGGCTTGATGTTCTGGTTGAAATGGAAGACGTTGTCCGGGTCGTAGTAGGCCTTGATCTTCGCCAGCTTGTCGTAGGTGACCTGCGGGTAGGCGTCGCGGATGCGGCCTTCGCCTTCCTCTTCGAGGAAGTTGACGTAGGCACCGGATCCTTCGCCGCGAATCTGCGCCCAGAGCGCCTCGGTCCAGGCAACGTGCGGTGCGCTGTCCTCGGTCGGGTCGAGCCAGATGTTGATGATGGCCGTCATGACCTTCGCATCGCGGTGGGCAAATGCCGTCGCGTACGTATCGACCTTGGCCAGCGCGCCGCCGAGACCGCGGAGCTGGACCAGGGCGAATGGCGTCGAAGGCTGCGTCATCGCGCTCAGGATCGCGTCGATCGCGTCGTCGCTCAGGTCGTCGGAGAACATCGAGCGGAGCGAGGCCCCGTGCGGCTCGGCCGCGAAGTCCGTGAACCGGTAGATCATCGGGTAGGGCATCGGGCTGACCAGATCGACCACCGGCTCGGCCAGGGCACGAAGCGGCGCCATCGCCTTCTCGCCGTCCTCGATGCTTCCGGTCCAGACCGGGAGGATGATCAGCACCAGTGAGCCAACCTTGTCCTCGGGGATGAACGGAGCCGGCGGCGCGAACATCAGGTTGGCGATCGTGGTCAGATCCTCCGGCGCGGAGGTCGCATAGTCGAGATAGCCGCGCAGGACTTCCTTCGTTGCCGGCAGGATCAGTGCGCCGCCGTAAATCTGGTCGACGGGCGCCAGGCGATAGGTGAACTCGGTGATGACGCCGAAGTTGCCGCCGCCGCCGCGGATCGCCCAGAAGAGATCCGGCCGCTCGGTCGCGCTGGCGGTAACGATCGAGCCGTCAGCGAGCACGACCCGCGCCGCAAGAAGGTTGTCGATGGCGAGGCCGTACTTGCGAACCATGAAGCCGATACCGCCGCCGGTGGTCAGTCCGCCCATGCCGACTGAATGGGTGTCACCGGTCGAGAGGGCGAGACCGTGCTCGCCGGCCGGTCCGGCCAGGTCGCCGGAGGTCGCGCCGGGCTGGACGTAGGCGATCCGCTGCTCTGGATCGATGCGCACCCGCTTCATGCCCGAAAGATCGATCACGAGGGCGTCGTCGACGACGGAGTGGAGGGCGAGGCTGTGACCGCCGCTCCGTACCGCCAGCGGAATGTTCTGCTGGCGGGCAAAGGTCACGGCCAATGAGACGTCGTATTCGGTCGCGGCGCGAACGACGGCCACCGGGAAGCGATCGGACTTGATGTTCGGGGTATGACGGGCGTCGGTGTATTCGATGCTATCTGGCGTAATGAGCTGCCCGATCAGCCGGGAGCGCAGCTCTTCGAGGCTGGTATCGAGCGAGGTGACGAAGGACGAAACGGCTACTCCAGTTGCGACAACCACGTAAGACTCCTTTTGGCGTTTTGCCGAATGAATTCCAATCCTTGTTGCCCCGTTGGGCGCTGCACATACGGTTTTAGCGATCCGTGCACTAACCCACATGCGGCAAGCGGATGAGGGGCGCTCCGTCTTTCGGTGGATTCACGGCTCAACATTCCGACGGTCCAGACCGCCCGGATGACCGGGCAAAATTGGCCGATCAGCGGATGTACACTCGCGACAAGACATCGGCCCCATGACCTACGACGGAGTGACCCATGGCTGCGTCCGACCTCGGCCGGTACCAGGCCAACCTGCAGGATGAGATCGACGGAATCGCGCTTTACCAGGCGCTGTCCAAGGTCGAGGCCGACCCCACGCTTGCCGGCATCTACGGCCGGCTGGCTGAGGCCGAGGAGCGTCATGCCGAGTTGTGGCGGGGCAAGATCCGGGACGCCGGCGGCTCACTGGGACCGGAGCGTCCGGCCTGGCGAACACGGGTGCTGATTCGGCTGGCCCGGGCGTTCGGTCCGGCGCTGATCCTGCCGACCATCTCCGGGCGCGAGGAGGCTGACCGCACCAAGTACAGCAGCCAACCCGACGCGAAGGCGGCCGGTCTTTCCGCCGAGGAGCAATCCCACGCCCGCCTGTTCCGGGCGATCGCTCCGGAGGGCAGCGGCGGCGCCAGCGGGAGCATGATTGCCCAGTTCGAGGGCCGGCACCGGGCCTCGGGCGGTAACGCGCTGAGGGCGGCGGTGCTCGGCGCCAACGACGGCCTGGTCTCGAACGCCAGCCTCGTCATGGGAGTGGCCGGCGCCGATCTGGCCGGGCGGAACATCCTGATCACGGGGTTGGCCGGGCTGCTGGCCGGGTCACTCTCGATGGCCCTCGGCGAGTGGTTGTCGGTCCAGAGCGCGCGCGAGCTCTACGCGCACCAGATCGCGATCGAGCGCGACGAACTGGAGGCGGCGCCTGAAGAAGAGGCCGAGGAGCTGGCGCTGATCTACCAATCCAAGGGATTAGCGCCGGACCGGGCAAAGGAGCTGGCCGACAGCATCATCCGGGACCAGACCGCCGCGCTCGACACCCTGGCGCGCGAGGAGCTGGGCATCGATCCCTCAGAGTTGGGCGGCTCGGCATGGGTGGCGGCGGTCACCTCGTTCGTGCTCTTCTCGGTCGGGGCAATCGTTCCGGTATTCCCGTATTTCTTCGGCGGAGGGACCAGTGCTCTCGTAGCCAGTGTGATCCTGAGCGTGATCGCCCTCTTCCTGATCGGCGCGGCGATCACGGTGATTACGGGCCGCAGTGTCCTGTTGTCGGGCGGTCGCCAGGTCGTCTTCGGCCTGGCCGCCGCCGCCATCACCTTCGGTGTCGGCCGGCTGATCGGCAGCGTGTGACCATCAGAGCGGTGATTCGGCGGCTGCCTGCGCATCCGGTGGTTCCAGGCGCCAGAGCTCGATCGCAACCCAGATCAACCAGGCGAAGAGCAGCAGGCCGTAAATCGAATAGGCCCAGCCCAGCACCGGACGGAGCGCTTCGGAGACGATCCCGATGGCGCCGGTCGCGACGCCGAGCCAAGCGAGTGCGCGCGGGAAGATGCCTTGCAGCATCAGCAGCGAGATCAGCAGGATGCCAAGCGTCTGCAAGATTCCGATGATGCCGGGGATATCGTTGAGCGCCATCAGCACCTCGGCGCCTGCCACATACGATGCGCGCTCGGCATCGGTGGCGGCGCTCGCGTACTTGTCACTCAACCGGACCATGGCCAGCGAGCCCTCGCCGGTCGTCGGCCAGCTGAAGGACACCGCCCAGGAGGCGACCGCGATCATTCCCGCGATTGCCGCAAAACTCCGGTTCAAGATGCGAAGGGAGACGGCGAGGGCGAGCGAGACCACCATCAGAAAGAGGCTCGGCGCCAGCCAGAGTAGTTGCCGGATGACGTAGGTCGTGCGGTGGGCATCGATGTACCGCAAAATCTCCTCGCCGCCGGAGGTCGGTGGCGCGGTCGTGGCGACGAAGAGGACCAGAGCCGCGACGTACATGGCGACGGCGATCGCCGCGCAGGCGCCGCCGGCGCGATAGAGCGGACGCCAGGGCGAATCGAGGTCGAGTGAGCGTCCCGGTTGGGTGCGCATGCCGAGCATTGGGATGACCTCCTCGCAGCTCCCGGTGCGAGGTTAGGACAGGGGTCGTGGCAATCGTGACGCGACTGGACCAACCGGCATCGCAGAACTTTCGCAGCTTTCTGACCTCACCTTGAAGCAAGGGCCGGATCGCGTCCACGCTCGGCAGTAACCCGCCGTGCCGCTTTCGTAGCGGAGCGGATGGTCGATAGAGCATCCGGGTCCACACTTCGGCCGTACTTGTTTCATCGTCGTGCAGCCGACTGCGGTGCACGGCGTGGCCGGTTGTATCCGATCCAGTTCGACAAGGAGGAATGCGATGAGCACCGAGCAGCAAAACATGGAGCTGATGCAGACCCTTGACGATGCGTGGAATGCGCAGGACGTGGGTGTATTTCGGAAGCGCCATAAGGACCACGTGGTCGTCACCTGGCCCGGCGGCAACCCGCCGACGCAGGGAATCGACGCGCACGTCGCGGAATCGGAAGATTTCTGGCGGGCCTTTCCGGATCAGAAACTCGACAACCGGCCCTACCGCGTCTTCTTTGCATCGGGCGACTGGACCTGCTCGATTGCCCGCTTCCGCGGCACATTTTCGGGTCCCATGAAAGGCCCGGATGGCAAGGATATTCCGCCGACTGGCAAGCCGTTCGAAGTGGATTTCTGCACGGTCGCCCACTGGGAAAATGGCCAGATCACGGAGGAGAACCTCTTCTACGACCTGGTCGGCTTCATGAAGCAAATCGGCCTGTCCGGCTAGGTACGGCTCCACCGTAGCGATCCGACATTTCATATGACCATCAGGTCGGCCACCGCGTGATCATGCGGTGGCCGACGTCGTGACTGCCGACCTGCCAACTGGTGCGGCCTAACCTCCCGTTAACCCATTTCCGAGGTGCGCGTCTCAGGCTGGAAGCGGGAATACCGCGCCCTGCGGATCTCGCCCGAAGTCGGAGGCCGTAATGTTTGACGACGATATTTTCCCCACGCTGAGCTGCCCGCTTGGACACGGGTTGTTCATCATGACCGGCGATTGCCCGCTCTGGATCTGCCCGAATTGCGGCGCCTACCTCGTTCCGCTCGATGATGATGAGGCTGGTTGCTTACGGTTTGCGACGGCCGGCGGTGGCGGAATCACGATTTTGCCGAACGTTAACCCGGCGGTAACCGTCCATTAACACGGTCTCCCTAGAGTGGAGACATGAACAGCGTCGCGCCAGCCGGACCCGACAGCGCAAACACGACAGGCAACATCCTCGTCGTCGAGGACGATCCGTCCCTCAACAGCGCGCTCTGCTACAACCTGCGCCGCGCCGGGAATATCGCGATCGCCGCGCATGATGGCGAGGCGGCCCTGCAGACCTTCAAGGAGCAGCGGCGAGACATCGACCTGATCCTCCTCGACATCATGCTCCCTCGCGTCTCCGGATTGCAGGTGCTGCGAACCATCCGCCAGACCTCGACTGTCCCGGCCGTGATCATCTCGGCCCGGGGTGAGGAGCAGGACCGGATCAACGGTCTGGATTTGGGCGCCGACGACTACCTGGTCAAGCCCTTCCCGATGCGGGAGATGATGGCCCGCGTGCGCGCACAGCTCCGCCGCCGACCGAATCGCGAGGCCGAGATCCCGACCGTCGTCGAGCGCGGTTCCCTTCGCATCGATACCACCAGCCGGCGCGCCTGGGTCGGCGAGCGTGAGCTCGTGCTCCGCCCGAAGGAGTTCGGCCTGCTCCTTGCCCTTGCAGTCGACGCCGGCAAGCTCTTTACGCGGCAGGAGCTGCTCGATTCGGTTTGGGGCGCGGACATCTTCGTGGATGAGCGGACGGTGGACGTCCATGTCTCCTGGCTGCGGGGCAAGCTGCGCCGGGCCGGGATGACCCACGACCTGATCCAGACCGTATACGGAGCCGGTTACCGCTTCAGCGGGGATGCCGGCGATCGGACACAGGAATCACTCCGCCACGATGGCGGTGGCATTCAGGCGAGCCAGGTGGCTCGCTTCGAGGACGCGGAACGCAAGGAGAAAACTGCGTGAGTGTATTGAGATCGATTCGCAAGGTCGCCCTGACCGGCGCGGTCGCGGCGGCGTTGACCCTACCAACGCTTGTTTCTGCCCAGGATGCAACCCCCATGCCGTACTCGCCGGGGACCGACCTCGGCTCGCTGAGCGGCAAGATCTCGGCCGATGGCTCGTCCACCGTCTTCCCGATCATGGAGGCGCTGGCCGAAGAGTTCGGCAAGAAGGCCAGCGGTGTCGACATCACGGTCGACTTCTCGGGCACCGGCGGCGGTTTCAAGCGCTTCTGCGCCGGCGAGACTGACATCTCGGACGCCTCCCGCCCGATCAAGGACGAGGAAGCAGCGACCTGCGCCCAGAACGGCGTCAGTTACTACACGTTCGAGATCGCCTATGACGGCATCGCGGTCGTGGTCAACCCCGAGAACGACTGGGTCACATGCCTGACCGTGGACCAGCTCAACAAGATGTGGGCCAAGGATTCCACCGTCAAGAAGTGGAGCGACATCGATCCGTCGTGGCCGAGCGAAGACATCTCGCTCTACGGCCCGGGCACAGATTCCGGCACCTACGACTACTTCACCGAGCAGATCAACGGCGAACAGGGCGTCTCCCGCGAGGACTACACCCCGAGCGAGGATGACAACGTGCTCGTCGAAGGCGTTGCCGGCGACAAGAACGCCCTCGGCTTCTTCGGTCTCGCCTACTACGAGCAGAACAAGGATCGTCTGAAGCTGCTCGAGGTCGACGGTGGCAACGGCTGCATCGCGCCTTCGGCCGAGACAGTCCAGAACCTGACCTACACGCCGCTCTCCCGCCCGCTCTTCCTCTATGTCAGTGCCGAGAGCCTGAAGCGGCCGGAGGTGCAGGAGTTCATGCGGTTCTCCGTCGCCGATGCCAATGTCTACACCGAGGAAGTCGGCTACGTTGATTCGCCGCTGAAGGTCTACACCGACGACCAGGCCAAGCTCGAGGCGGCGATCGCCGGCTCGGCCCAGCCGGACGGCCCGGCGGCGGCAGGAACTCCGACCAGCTAGCCCAACCCAGCAAGTCAAGCGTCAACAAGACCCCCAGGCCGCGTAACAAGACGCGGCCTGGGGGTTTGAGTTGAGGAGGTCCGTCAGGTCACGTTATCGGGTCGGGCTTACCCCGGCGGGAGTGGCAGGAGGCGATCGAACGCGTCGCGAATCGTGAAGTAGTCCTCGCAGGCAACCTCTTCCAAACCCGCGCGGTCCAGAACAGTGATGTCGCCGCGGCTGTAAGTGATGAGCCCAGCCTTTTGCAACGCGCCGGCAGCGACGGTCACACTGGCCCGGCGCACGCCAAGCATGATGGCGAGAAACTCCTGGGTAAGGTGAAGATGGTCGTCCCAGATCCAGTCGTGCATATGAAGGAGCCATCGAGCCAGCCGCTCATCGAGATCGTGAAGGCGATTGCAGGCAGCGCTCCGCGCGGCCTGGATCATCTGCACCTGGACGTAGCGCAGGAGAACGTCACGGATGGCCGGATCCTGATCGGCCAGCCTAAGCATGTCAGGTACGGTAATCCGGAGGCCGTCCCCCGCTCCCTGAACGGTGACGTGGTATTGGCAGATCGACTCTCCCAAGAGTGCCGAGACGCCCACCACACCCTCGAAGCCGGCCGGTGCGGCCTCGACACTGCGCCCGTCCTCCATCTGCACGACAAGGGAAAAAACGACGCCGGTAGAGAAGTAGGCGTGCTCAATGCGAGTGTCCTGCGCGATCACCGTCTGCCCGAGCTCCAACCGTACCGGATGGAGATGAGGAAGCAGGCGCTCGCGCGAGGCCGGGGGCAACATCGTAATGAGGCGATTTGCGCCCGGTCCGGGCCGGGCTCGCGATGCGGGCATTGTCGCCCTCCTTGGCTCACAGGGCTGGGTCATGCGCAGGAAGCGCTGCCGGTCCGATCAGTCCTAGCATGACAGTGTGGTCGGTACGGTACCGGACCGACGTACTATATCGCTGCCGGGATAATCGAGATACCGGGATGGCTGTTCCGGTTGTCTGGACTTCCCGGAAGGATCTCCGTGCTGACCCCCCACATACTTGCGACGCTCTTTGATCGCTGCGTCGCCGCGCAGTTGCGTGGACACCTTGACGACAAGGGTGCTGTCCACGCTCACCGCTTCCCGATAGATAGTGAACTCTTCACCGACTGGCTGGCGCGACATTGGCAACCCGACGGTCCCCCGGAGCCGGCCACCTACCCCGATGCGGTGAGCTTTCTCGGCGCTCAATCGATGGCACGGGGTCCGCGCTGGTACGCCGTCGACGATGTCATCCTGGGCTTTCTTCCCGACTCCCCGCGAGGTTGTTACCGATTTCCGGTACATGAGCTCCTGCCGGGCATCATGCCATCGTCTCGTCCCAGCCCGGATGGGGACGCGAAGGCTTGGGCGTGACGCCACGGCGAATCATCCGGGATGAGAACACGCTGTATGGCCGCTGGCATTTCGAGGACACGGGCATTCCCATTGCCGCCATCCGGGCAGACGCATCTGCTCGGATCGATGCATTCGAGGAGACCTACCGGGCCGCTGGCTTGACAGATGAGGATATCGAAATGGCGCTGGAGTTCGACTTCCCGGACGTCCGGAAGGCGGAGCTGTATGCCCAATATGTCGTAGCAACCGTCGCGTGCTCGTGTGGCGAGGCCAGTCACCTCACCCTATCGGGATTCAGCGAGGGCGAGGTCGAGTGCTCATGCGGACGCCTCTGGCGCGTTTGTATCGAGCTCGAGCCTGCGGGACAGAACGGCCAACGATCAAGAACCTGCCCGCCCGTATGAAGTTGAGTGGCGCCAGTGCGCGTCGGCGGTCAGAGCGCGGCGCATGGAGACCCATCGCGAATCGAAGTTGGGCGGGATCTCGCTCTCCGGGTACGGCTCGCATTCTGTAAAGCCGGCCGCGCGGTAGAGCCTGTGGGCGTCGGTCATGAACCAGCCCGAATCGAGCCGCGCTTCGTGGCAGCCCATGTCGCGGGCGGAGTCCAGGA
>DASQCG010000357.1:0-4719 GCA_035634825.1 Thermomicrobiales bacterium
GAACCTTCGCCGAAGGCGGAAACGAGCAACTCGTAGCCATCGCGACTTGATCGCCCTTCATCGACCACCCGGGCGTCCGGCATACCGAGTCGCATCCCGAATGCGGGCAGGACAAGCGCGAAGAGCAAGATCAAGCCACCAGCAAGGGCGAGGCCGGGCTTCGCAATTGCCAACTGGAGCCAGTTGAATCGGCCGGACGTCAGAGATACGTCTGCCTTCGGGCGCGGGGATTTCCGGCGGACGCGATCGCCCATCGCCAGCAGCACAGCCGGCAGCAGGGTGAGTGCGGAGACAGCCACGGCCGCAACCGCGAGGATCATTCCGAGCGCCATCGCCTGGAAGACCATCACCGGCACGATGAAGACCGCCGCCAAGGAGAGGATGACGCTCAGGGCCGAGAGCAGGACGGCCAAACCGGCGGTCGAGAGCGTGACGCCGATGGCCCGGGTTGGCGACTTGCCCGACTCGAGCTCATCGCGATACCGGGAGACGATGAAGAGGCTGTAGTCGATGCCGACCGCGAGGCCGATCATCATCGAGAAGTTCATGGACCAGACCGAGAGCGGTGTAGCCAGGCCGATCACATGCAATGCGCCGAATGAGAAGGCGATACCGGTGATCGCAAGGATCAGCGGCAGGCCGGCGGCGAGCGCCGAGCCGAACGCGAGGAAGAGCAGGATCAGGCTGGGCAGACCCGAGAGCAACTCCGCCTTGTGCAGCGCCTGTTCGTTCGTGTGGTTGAAATCGGACCAGACCGGCCACGTCCCGGTGACGGCAACCTGAGTATTGGCCGGCACCGCGAGGCCATCGACATAGTCGATCAGATCGCCCGCCGATTTGGGCAAGTCCTCATCGGTCGATCCCGCGAGGTGCATCGGGATCAGCGCCGTCTTGCCGTCAGGGGAGATCAGGCCAGCATCGGCCGGCGCCACGAGCGGGTCGGTCAGGACCGTCGCGTTGGGCGCGGAACCGAGCGAGGTGAGGAGCGCGGTCAGGCCGGCGTTGTCCTGGGCGATGGGTGTGTCCTGCTGGTAGACGACGAGAGCGGCTTCGGCACCGAGCGCGGGGAAGTCGCGCCGCAATTCGGTGCGGACAGTCTCCGACACCGACCCCTTCGCATCCCAGCCGGCGCCGGAAAGCGCGTCGGTCAGGGTCAGCGCGAGCGGCGCCGAGGTGAGGATCAGGATTGCCCAGGCAATGAAGACCACCTTGCGGTGCCCGCCGACCCACTGGGCCAGGCGGTCGAGCGGGTGGATCTCGCGGACATGGTCGAGATGCAGCGCGTCGACGGGTTCGGTGGGGACGAGATCGATCGAGGACATGAGGCTCGCAACTCCCTGGTGCGACGGAGGGAAAACGCTGGAAATTGGAGCGAGACGTCAGCGGTTGATCCCGTCCACGGACGTGGATACTACCCTACGGGGGTAGTGTAGTCAAGATCGATTGAGACAACATAGGGCAGGTGACCGGTATCCTTCACGTGTTCGCCCGGTATCGACCCCCGTGCGGATGAAGGAACCGATAATGGAAGTCACCCTGCAATCGACGATTACGTGCCCGGAGTGCGGGTTTGCGCACGAGGAAACGATGCCGGAGGATGCCTGCGTCTTCTTCTATACCTGCACCAACTGCGGGACCCGGTTGCGGCCGAAGCCCGGGGATTGCTGCGTCTACTGTTCCTACGGCAGCGTTCCCTGCCCGCCGATCCAGGCGGGACAAGAATGCTCCAGTCAGTAATCGGTGGCAGGTTGAAGGAGCCAGGTGATGGCTTCGGCGATGATCTCGGGCGGGACGGTGTGGGGGCCGTTGAACTCGTGGTAGGTGACGTCGTAGCCGGCATCTTTGAGCCGGGGGACGAGGCGGCGGCTGCAGCGATCGATTGGCAGGACGGCGTCCTCGGTGCCGTGCGAGACGAAGATGCGCGGTTGGCCGACGGTCGTGGCCGGCGCCATGAAGCCCGGCGAATAGGCAATGATCTGGGGGAAGAGATCGCCGTTCATCAGGCCGAGCGAGAGGGCGTACGAGGCGCCGTCCGAGAAGCCGGAAATGACGAGACGCTCGGGCTGGATCGCGTAGCGGGCGAAGGTCTGCTCGAGCGCGCGATCGATGAAGGCGACATCCGGCCCGTAGTCCCCGAGCATGATGTCCCAGGTCCGGCCGCGCGAATCGGGCGCGAGGACGATCACGCCGGCGGCATCGGCCACCGGGATCAGGTAGCTGATCGTGCGCTGGGCGTTGCCGCCGGCGCCGTGGAACGTCAGGATCAGCGGTGCCGGTTGCTCGGGCGTGTAACTGGCGGGGGCGTAGAGTTGGCCATCCCGGCCTTCGGCGAGGCCGAGCTTCGTCAGGCCGGTTGGTCCCGGTTCGGTGACGGGGCCGGGTCGCGCGCTGAGCCGATGGGTACGCATGGAATGTCCTCCCCGATCCGGCGCGACGAGGCGTCGCCGATTCCCGGTTATAGCCTGAGCGCCCGATGGTACCGGTAGTAGCCGATACCGCCGCCCGGAGCGGAAGACCCGGACCTGGTGAAAATAAACCCACAAACGGGGCTGGGTAGTGGTGGCAGTTCAGTGCGCTGCCCGGGCGCGGACTAATCGCGGTACGATCCGGACGCGAGATGTTGCTCGATGAAACGAGGAGACTGATGGTTCAGATTACAAGCGCGAACGATGCGGTTGATGAGATTCGGAAGGTGCGGCAGGCACGGCTATTTCATCCGAAGCCGGTGCCGGAAGATGTCCTCAACGAGTTGCTGGAGGTGGCGCGCTGGAGCGGGAGCTCGCGCAATACCCAGCCGTGGCACTTTGTCGTGGTCACCGACAAGCAGATGCTGCATGACCTGAGCCAGCTGCGGCCGCCGATCAACTGGGTGGCGGATGCACCGCTGGCGATCGCGGTCGTGCTGGATGGTGAAGGTGCGCCGGAAAGCGAGTCGTACGACGAGGGCCGGCTGACCGAGCGGGTGCTGATCGCGGCGCGGTTGCTCGGGCTCGGCGGCGGGACGGCCTGGTACGGCGATGCCGAGAAGGAGGCGAAGGCCAAGGAACTGCTTGGGGTCCCGGCTGACAAGACGGCGCGCTCGATGATCGTCCTCGGCTACCCGACCACGACTACGGACCACCGGCCCAACAAGAACACGCCCGGCCGAAAGCCGATAAACGAGATCGTGAGCTACGGGACGTACGGGGTTGAGGGTTAAGAGTTAAGGGTTGAGGGAACGGAAAAGGTAGTCAGTAGCCAGTAGCCGGTAGCCAGTACGCTCGTTCCGAAAACCGAAAACCGAACCTCGAAAACCGAACCCCAAAACCTAAAACCTGGAACCTAAAACCTGGAACCTAAAACCTGATTGGCGCGGTGCTCGGCGAGGCGGCGTTCTCCGCTTTGGTTGCCGCTGAGCAGGTGCATGATGGCCAGGTTGTCGGTGCTGACGGCGTCGACACCCATTTCGACGAGGGCGTTGACCGTGGCCAGATCGTTGACGGTCCAGGCGAGGACGATCAGGTTCATGGCCTTGAGCTTGGCGATCGAATCGGGCGTGACGAGCTGGTGGCGGATGGTGACGCCGTCGAGCATCGCGGCCAGGTCCGGGTCGCTGGTGAGGCGCTTGAGCGTGGCCGCGTCCGCGATGCCCAGGAAGCGGTAGACCTGCGGGTGGGCGGCCTGGATCTGCTCGAGCAGGGTGATATCTGAGGTGGCGATCATCACCGTCTGATTGGTTGGGTGCGTGTCCAGGAAGTGGATCAGCTTCTGGCGCACGAACGGGGTGCTGACCTTGACGTCGAGCTGGATAACCTCGGCATCGGCCGCGGCGCGCCAGGCCTGACCGAGGGTCGGGCCGCGGAAGACCTCCCGGCCGACGATCGGCAGGGGCACATCGTGGGCCGAGATCAGGGTATCGCCCATCGGGACGACGTCGATCTCGATCACGTCGGCGCCGGCGGCGAGGGCCTGGTGGATCGTGGTCAGGCTGGCGCCCGAGTTGTGGCCGACGCCGAAGACGAGGCCGTAGTTGTCGAGCGGGTTCGCGTCGAGCGGGCCGGCGAGGTAGGTCGGGCGGCGGCCGGAGAGGCGCTCCTCGGCCTTGGCGGAGTCAAACAGGCAATAGCCGATCACGCCGAGGCTGGCGGCGATCGTGGCAATCGAGACGATGATCAGGAGGCCGTGGGCCAGGATGGCCGAGCGGCGACGCGTACGCATAGGAGATCCGAGATCTGCGAACCGTGCGACTCGGACGACGGGACGGGCGTGCGAGGTTGCGACGGAAGCGGAGTGCCTGATACCAGCGTAGGCCGAATATCGCCGGGGTCAACAGGTCAAATTGGGCCGTTGGTGGTATTCGAAAGAGTCGGGGCGGAGGCGCGCAGTGGGATCGCGAAAAGCCGGGTATGATCCTGTATAAATAATCGTGCAACGACATATGATCCTTTGCACAGCGAACGTGGCGTCTGTGTGGGCACGGCAATTTCAGGAGTCAGCGGGCATGGGCGCACGAGTTCTGCGGATTTGGCTGATCGCGATGGTTTCGTTGGCTGCGCTCCTGAGTTCGGTGCACGCCCAGGACCAGGCGGCCGTACCGATGAGCCGGGCCAACCCGGCGCGGACCGGCGAGATGCCCGGGCCCGGCCCGTCGTCGGAGCCTGTCGTCAAGTGGCAATACGACACCGGAGCCATCATCTACTCGTCGCCGGCTGTCGTGGACGGCGTGGTCTACGTTGGAAG
>DASQCG010000358.1:0-3047 GCA_035634825.1 Thermomicrobiales bacterium
ATCGCGGCCAGCGGACCGCCCAGCGTTGACCCATTCGGGTTTGACGCGAGCAGAATGTGCGGACCGAGGAGAACGAGCCCGACAATGACCGCCCGGCGATGCCAGATCGCGGCACGGTCGATGCCGTGGAACCACGTTTCGATCCAGGGCAACGTACTGATCAGGACCAGCGCCATCGTGAGAAGCAGCACGGACTCTGCGCCAAAAAGCTGGCCGATATGACGGCGCCAGGGCTCGCCAGCCGGTCGCAAGGCGATCCAGAGGACCGCGTCGAGAATGACCAGCGCCACCATCGTGAACGGGCCGAAGTCGCCATGCGCCGGTCGGAGCAGGGCTAGCAGCCGGTCTCGATTTCCCGGGCGCGCGACAAGCGAACGCGGTTGCGTGACCATGTCTTCACTCTACGCCCGCTGGCAATGGCGAGCAATCGCTTCCGATCCATGGCACCTATCCGAGTCACGCGGTTCCAGAAGGCCGCTCCCTGTTGCGCGGTTGTGACGCGCGGCACCCGTGAGAAGGCGCGATTTGGGCGCACTTCCTCCCACTATGCAGCCAGGAGGAAGAGTCATGAGCGCGCCGCCTGCGCCGTCCGAACCAACATGGCTGCCATCCACCACGCTGGGATGGTTTGCCGTGGCGATGATGGGGATCAGCATCCTCTCCTTAGGGGTGGCTTTTTCGGGCGTGCTCCCTGGTAAAGCCCGTGCGACTTCGTACTTCAGCCTGTGGCAGGCGCGGATGTTCGTCGTTTGGCTCGCGACGGGGGTGGTCGGGACCGAATTGGGGATTTCATCGTTGATTCGGGGGGACCGGTCGGTCACGGCGTTGCTGATCGCGATGATTGGTATCCCGATGTCGTTTTTCATGTTGATCGCCCTCGCCGATTGACCGCAAATCGTCGGTAGAAATGCAAAGGTTCGCTGTAAGAAAGTGCAAGGGCCGAACAAGTCGTGAAACTTTGTGAGAAAGTATTCACAAGTCCCGATGTAAGTTGCTATCATGGCGTCCTGAGGCACTCGGAGCGGCGTGCCCTGGATCGTCCAACCGGGATTACGCAAGGAGACAAGACCATGGGCCGATGGATCCGATTGTTCACCGAGGGCGACGCCACCCAGCGCGATCTGCTGGGCGGCAAGGGAGCAAACCTGGCGGAGATGACCCGGCTCGGGTTGCCGATTCCGCCCGGCTTCACCGTTACGACCGAGGCCTGCCTCGAGTACCTGCGTCATGACGGCCGCATCCCCGAGGGGTTGTGGGAGGAAGTCGAGTACGGCATTCGCTACATCGAAGGCCGGATGGGTCGCCGCTTCGGCGATGCCGGCAAGCCGCTCCTGCTCTCGGTCCGCTCGGGTGCCGCCGCGTCCATGCCCGGGATGATGGACACGATCCTGAATATCGGCCTCAACGACGAGACGGCCACCGGCCTCGGCATGCTGATGGGCGAGCGATTCGCGCTCGACGCGCATCGCCGCTTGATCCAGATGTTCGGCAAGGTGGTCCTCGGCGCGCCATCCGACAAGTTCGACGACGCGCTCTCCGGTGCCCGCCTGGCATTGGGCGTCAAGAGCGACCACGAGCTGACACCGGTCGCCCTGCGCCGCCTGATCGACCACTTCCGCGAGATCCTCCAGGCGCAGGACGCCGCCCTGCCCGATGACCCAAGGGAGCAGGTGCGGGAGGCGATCCTTGCCGTCTTCCGATCCTTCAACACCGAGCGGGCCATCTCGTACCGGCAGATGCACGGCCTCAGCGAGAGCATGGGCACGGCCGCCAATGTCCAGGCGATGGTCTTCGGCAACATGGGGTCCGACAGCGCAACCGGGGTCGCCTTCACTCGCGATCCGAACACCGGCGCGCCGGGTCTCTTCGGCGAGTTCCTGCAGAATGCGCAGGGCGAGGACATCGTGGCCGGTGTGCGCACCCCGCGACCGGTCAGCGAGATGTTCAGCGATCCGGTCTTCCACGAGGCCGGCGCCCGGCTGCAGGCAATCGCCGACCAACTCGAAGCCCACTTCACCGACATGCAGGACCTCGAGTTCACGGTCGAGCAGGGCAAGCTCTGGATGCTGCAGACCCGGACCGGCAAGCGGACCGCCCAGGCGGCGGTGCGGATCGCCGTCGACATGGCAAATGCCGGATCGATAACTCGCACTGAGGCGATCCACCGGGTCAGCGCCGAGCAAGTCGAGCTGCTGATGCACCCACATCTCGACCCCGACCGCCACCACGACATTGTCGCGACCGGCCTGCCGGCCAGCCCCGGAGCGGCAACCGGGAAGGTGGTGCTGACAACTGCCGAAGCCAAGCGGCGCGGCGAGGCCGGCGAGGCGATCCTGCTCGTCCGGCCCGAAACGGCGGCGGATGACTTCCCCGGCATGCGATACGCCCAGGGGATCCTGACCGCGCGGGGCGGTATGACGTCGCACGCGGCGGTGGTCGCGCGTGGCATGGGCCGCCCAGCCGTGACCGGGTGCAGCGCGCTCGAAATCGATGAGCGGGCCGGAACGATCCGGGTCGGCACCACGGTCATCCACGCGGGCGACGACCTGACGATCGACGGCACCACCGGTCACGTCATCCTCGGCAAGGCGCCGATGATCGCGCCGCACCTTGGCGGCCACGCGGCCACCCTCCTCTCTTGGGCGGACGACCTGCGGCGGCTCAATATCCGGGCCAATGCCGATACCCCGGCCGATGCGCAGCGGGCGCGGGCGCTCGGCGCGGAGGGGGTTGGGCTCTGCCGCACGGAGCACATGTTCTTCAATGACGGTCGGCTCCATGTCGTGCGCACGCTCATCCTGAGCGAGAGCCGGCACGAGCGGGCGCGGGCGCTGGCCAAGCTCGAGCAGTTCCAGACAGACGACTTTGCCAGCATCTTCCGGGCCATGGACGGGCTGCCGGTTACGATCCGCACCCTCGACCCACCCCTCCATGAGTTCCTGCCGACCCGGCCGGACGAAATCGCCATCACCGCGGAGCGGCTCGACATGACGCCCGAGGCGGTCGCGGAGCGGGTCGAAGAGCTGCGCGAGGCGAACCCGATGCTC
>DASQCG010000359.1:0-1570 GCA_035634825.1 Thermomicrobiales bacterium
GACGCAAGGCACTGGCCATGCGAGCTGGCCGAAATCCCGACATCCAGGTCGTAGGTGCGTTCACGATGATCTCCGAAGCGGCCGCATCCAACACGACAGGCCAAGGTGACGTGATGATCCTGGGAACGACGGCAGAGGAACTCCTCAACCTGGATCTCGTTACCACAGTTATTCAGCAAGTCGGGAACATTCCCATCATCGCCATTTCCGACTACCTGACGAACGAGATGCTTCTTATCGCGATTGGGACCGGCGTGGCCGATTTCGTGGACAGTAATGTCGACAGGGACGAACTAGGCCGGTCAATCCGGCGGTCGGCGAATGGCGAGTATCCAATCAACGAGCGTTTGGGCGGATCCTCCTGGAGCTTGGCCTCCGGGCCATCTGAACCTGAGCGCGCGATCCTGCGCGGTTTCCGGGATGGGCACCCGGATGCGGAGATACGGCGCACACTCGGCGTGGGACGATGGACATTCTGGCAGATGAGGCAGACGATGCTTTACCGGCTTGCCCTTGATACCCGCGCCAACGCCGTCCGCGTGGCGATCCTGCGCGGCTGGATTGAGCCCGTTCCGGCGCCAAACCACGAGGTACGTCCCGAGTCAGGGCCAACCGACTCCCGGCCGCCGGCGTGAGGGCCTCGTTGGCCTCATGCGCACTGATACAATCCCGGCGGACACACTCAGTGACGGATGCGCCAACGCCGGCGCTTTTCCATAGAAGAGGAGCGAGCAACCCGCCATGGTTCTGAGCAGTTACGCAGGAGCGGCCGTCCGCCGCAAGGAAGACCCGCGGCTGATTACCGGCGCGTCGACATATGTTGACGACATCACGTTGCCCAACCTGGTGCATGCCGCATTTGTCCGCAGCCCATATGCCCACGCGAAGATCACCGGCGTGGACGTCACCGACGCACTGGCGATGCCGGGCGTGATTGCGGTCTTTACCGAGGCCGACATCCGCACGGTTATGCCCGAGATCTATCCCAGGCTGGCCGGCGAGACCGGTCAGTCCGCGGAAGAAATTGCCGCGGAGGATGACGCGTCGATCCCGGTCCCTGACGTCTATCCGCTCGCATGGGATAAGGTCCGTTATGTCGGTGAGGCCGTCGCGGTCGTGATCGCAGAGACCAAGGCGCTGGCCGAGGATGCTGCCTCGATGGTCGTGATCGACGCCGAGCCACTCGACGCGGTGATCGACCCGTATGAGGCGACCGAAGACGGCGCTCCTCTTATCTACGACAACGTCAAGAACAACATCAGCGTTCGCGAGGCGACCGTCCATGGAGATGTCGAAGGCGCGCTCAACAGCGCGGCCGTCCGCATCAAGGCCCAGATTCGCTCACCGCGTTGCGCACCGATGCCGATGGAGGGTCGCGCGATCGTGGCGCAGCCGGACCCGATCCTGGGCGGCCTGACCTTCTGGACCTCGACGCAGGCGCCGCACTGGAACCGCAACGATATCGCCAAGGCGCTCGGCCTCTCGCAGAGCAAGGTCCGTGCGATCGCACCGGAAGTCGGCGGTGGTTTTGGGGCCAAGATTGGCACCTATCCGGAAGAATTCGTGATCT
>DASQCG010000360.1:0-8132 GCA_035634825.1 Thermomicrobiales bacterium
ACATAACGATCAATACCGCGTCAGAGTATAGCCTGCAGGCCGTCCGCGACACGATCGAGTCGAAGATGGTCCGCCGCGGACTGTCCCTTAAGATCCTCGATTATCAGAAGGAGGAGCAGGCGTCCGGCGGGCGCATGCGACAAGTGGCGAAACTCCGCGAGGGATTGCCCGATGAGGTCGCCAAGAAACTCTCGAAGCAGATTCGTGACGAATTCAAGAAGGTCACCCCGCAGATCCAGGGTGATTTGATTCGTATCCAGGCAAAGAGCAAGGACGATCTGCAGGCGGTGATCGAATCGCTTAAGGGACAGGATCTGCCCGTTGCTCTCCAGTACGTGAACTATCGGTAAGGAGCAGGATTACCCGCACCCATGGCCATTGCATCGCCCTCCCGCTATCACATCATCACGCTCGGCTGCTCCAAGAACCGGGTAGACTCGGACGGCATGGACGCGCTTCTTCAGCAGCGTGGCATGACTGCGTCCGATTCGCTCGACGGCGCAGACGTCGTCATCGTCAACACATGCGGATTTCTCGGCGCGGCGCGTGACGAGTCGGTCGGCGTGATATCGGACGTGCTTGCGGCCCGGCCCGAGGGACAGAAGGTGATCGCGGCGGGCTGTATGCCGGCGCTGCGCGACTACTCGAACGACATCCCTCATGGCGTCGATCACATCCTCACTACACAGGAATGGTTCAAGATCGGCGACGTCGTCAGCACGCTCTTCGATCTGCCGATCGCACCCGAAGTCGCCGGTTGCGAGGGGATGCTGACCACATTCAGCCGGTATCAGACCGGACCCTCCGCGTACGTCAAAGTGGCGGACGGTTGCGACCACAACTGCGCGTTTTGCACGATCCCGACGATCAAGGGCCGCCAGGTCAGCAAGCCGCCCCTTCATGTGCTGCAGGAGATTGTCGACCTCGTGGCGCACGGGGCAAAGGAAGTCGTGCTCGTCGCCCAGGACACGATCCGATACGGCGCCGATCTCGGCATCAAGCACGGTCTACCCATGTTGCTGGAATCGATCGCTGAACAGGTCCCAAACTTGCCGTGGGTGCGGCTTCTCTATATCTACCCGACTGTCCTGACGTTGCGCATGGTCGACGTGATCGCGGAACACCAATCCCTCTTGCCCTATCTCGACATGCCGCTTCAGCATGCGGATCGGGAGGTGCTCAGGGCGATGAACCGACCCAGCGACCCGGATATGACGCGGCGGCTGATCGACCATGCGCGGAACAAGCTGCCCGACCTGACGATGCGGACCACGTTCATCGTCGGGTATCCCGGCGAGACCGAGCAGCAATTCGAGCGCCTGCTCTCCTTTGTGGAGTCGGAGCAGTTCGATCACGTCGGCGTCTTCACCTATTCGCCGGAGCCTGGAACGGTCGCTGCGAACCTGGTGGACCACGTTCCATCCGCGGTCGCCGAAGAGCGCAGGGGCCGGATCATGGAAGCCCAACAGCGTATCTCGCTGCGCAAGAACCAATCGCTGGTGGGTTCATCGCTCGAGGTGCTCATCGAAGGATCGGGTGAGCTGGAGAATGCGGACGGGTCGATTGAGCCGATTGCGGTAGGCCGTGCACGTCGTCATGCGCCCGAGGTCGACGGTCTGGTCTTCATACCAGGTCAACTCGCGATCGGAGATCTGACGGAGGTCACGATCACCGATGCCGGGCCGTACGACCTGTGGGGTGTCTCGTCGGCAGACGCAGGTGAAGTTGAGCGCGGCACGTTCCGCGAAGTGCGTCGACCAGCGTCACGACCGCGGGTCAGGCGTCGCGGCCGTCCGGTTCCAATGGCCACACGGACTGGAACATGACCCACTGATCAGGTGTCTCGGCAAGCGCCTGTTCCATGGATCGCACGACCAGGGCCATCCCGGCATTGAGATCACGTTGGAGATCCGCGGTTCGCTCGATAACGAACGGCTCGTCGATCCTGACCTCGTGACCGCCGGACACGCGTTTCCCGTAAAGCGGCACGATTGATGCTCCGGTATCCCGGGCAATTCGCACCGCGCCGGGCGGAAGTGTCGTTTCCTGCCCGAAGAACTCGACTCGAATTCCATTCTGGAAGAAGTCGCGATCGGTCACGATCACGGCGCAACCGCCTTGCATGACCGTCTGGATCGCTCGCCGGACGCCGGAGGCCGTTGCTTCGACAAGAGGCAAGCCATTGGATTGCCGCAGGTAGGTGACACCGTCGAAGACGATCCGTGCGGTCGTTCTGCCGGTCACGATCGAGAGCTTATATCCGAGCGCGTGCAAGAAGTGGCCGACGTAGTCGAATGCTCCCACGTGGGCGGTGATCAGGATGCATCCCTTTCCCCTGGACAGCGCGGCATCCAGTCGCTCTCTCGATCCAGGCGTCAAAGTAACTTCGGAGAGGAACTGGGCGGTGGTCCGCTTCGGCACGACCAACAGGTCGGCCCAGTTTCGCGCTGATACTCTAAAGATGTTGTGGACATCCCGGATGGTCGGCTCAGGTCTACCGCTGCCGGCGTGGACATGCTGCAAGTTTGACATAACGTTTCGCCGATAGCCGGGAGAGAAAACATACAGGAGGTCGCCAAGTCGATCGGCGATCCAGTAACGGACACGGGTGGGAAGCGCACGCGCGATGCGGGAGGATACCCGGGCGACCATGATGCTCAGGAAATGCCGAATATAGTGCGGATCTTCTCTCTGGAACCGCTCGCTCACCTTGCGGGCGAGCGTAGTCCGTTTTTCAGGCACGGCGTCCTGGTTCTGAATGGTGTCCCCATCGCTCGTACGGGTTCGCGTGGCCATCGTGCGTGTTCATCCTGCGAAGCGTCCCAGCGATTCTGTCATTCGTGCGCCGCTTCCGGAGCCTGCGTCGTCGGCTTGCTCCACAGCGCACTCGCATCATAAATCACCGGCAATCCGCGAACGACCGTAAGTGTCACGGATATCACGACGCAGGCCCATCCAGCCCAGCGCAGCAGATCCCAGGAGTAGATCTGATGGATCAAAGAGTCTGGCGCATCGCGGTGGCGATATCCCTCGAGTCCGGTCAGGAACAGGAATCCAAATGCCTTTGTCCAGCCGAACAGCGTGCGCATGAACCGGCCAGCAGTAAGCCACCGCGTGAAGTCCGAGCGCATCATGTTGTTCTCGCCGAAGGCGGTCATCCCCTCGGCATACGACATGGATCGGATGCCATCGACGATGAAGCCGCGGGTCAAAACGACGAGCGGGATCCAGACCGGGATTAACTGCAGCTCGGCAAAAATGACCCAGAGTGAATTCTCGACGATGCGATCACCGGCAATGTCAAAGACTGCGCCGAACTGGGATGTCGACTTTGTCCGCCGGGCAACGTAGCCGTCGAGTCCGTCACCGGCAAAGACGATGGCGATGACCACGATGGCGACCGCAATCATGGCCGCGCTGCCCCAGTAGATCATCCCAATCGCCACGAAGAGCAGAATGAGCCGGCCAATCGTGATCAGGTTAGCCACGCACTTCTCCCGCCTGCGGATTGGGGTTCCGCAAATACGCGCGCACTACCACAAGAGATTGATTGCCCCGACCCAGACCAGGCAGTGAATCATCAGAGCACTCACGACGAGGAATTGAACCGCGTACGCGTCCCGTGCCCGGAGCCACCAACCCAGCCCCAATGCCATAACAGTCGACAGCAGAGCGAAGAACGGCAATCGCCAGATCGATCCCTTGGTGCCGAACACCGTCGTCGTGCCCTCTGCATCGAGATGCAACGGAATGTAATCCGTCACGGAGCCTGACCGAACCAGAATCATGATCGACATCAGCACCAGCGACGCGAGCGCGATTATTCCGCCCATCATGATCGGGCGCAGCTCTGGACTTGGATTTGCGAAGACTGCGCTTACATCGCGAAGGCGCTTCTGGTGGATCCCGGGGACGTCTCGCCGTTTCGAAGGTCGGCGAACCCGACCACCTGGCGCAACCGCGTCGAGGTCAACCTCTTCGTATGCTTCGTCCTCGTACTCAATATCGAGTTCTGACTGAACGCGGCGCGGTGACCGATTCCCGACGCGCCGGAGTCGATCGTAGGGGTCGCGGGAGGACCGATATGAGCGCGGGTCCGCTTCATCTTCGTCGTAGCGTGGCTGGCTGCGAAACCGGTCGGAGTAACGTTCCCGCCGAGGGGGCGCGACATCGTCGGAGTATCGCGAACTTCGCCGCGGACGCGGTTCGGCGTCCATGGAATCCGGCGGACGCGACGATCTGCTTGATCGACTACTGCGCTCCTCCGGGAGTGGATCGTTGTAGTCCGGTCGACGCCGGATGTCGTCCTGGGGGGTCGGATCCTGCCGCGAGTCGCGCCGCCGCCCATAGGGATCACCCGACCGGCCTGATCGATCTCGATCTTGATCATCCATAGGGCCTCCCGACTCTCGCAGCACCATGCCGGAACGCGTCGCGTGACAGCGTCAGAATACCAAAGCGCGCGGGTTGACCCTCCCGCCGCCCATGAGCCTGGGCGGCGGGAGCGCGTCGATCACGGAGTAGCGCTAGCGGTTGCCATGGCCGTCGGCGATGCCAACGGACTGGCAGCAGGACTGGCGAACGGCGAGCCAACAGGGCTGGCCTGTGGCGAACCGACCGGTGTTGCCTGTTCCCCGATGGGCGTGCCGGATTCGGCAACCGGCGACGCCTCGGCGGGAACGGGCGTCTCGGTCGGCAGCGGCGGAGCGTCCGGCGGTGGCACGAACGAGCTTACGGCCGGGGTCGGGGTCGGCACGACCTTGGACGAGATGTCCATCGCTGCCTTGCGCTCTTCCAACCACCGGGAAACGATGCTGTCCCGGTACTGCTGCAGCTGTTGGTCAGTCATCGCTCGATTCTGATCGACTTCGTACACCTTGATGATGTGCCAGCCATATTGCGTCTGGAACGGCTGGCTGATCTGGCCCGGTTGCAGCGAGAACGCGACGTCCTCGAACGGCTTGACCATTTGGCCCCGCGTGAACCAGCCGAGGTCGCCGCCATTTTCGGCCGTCGCCGTGTCGTTTGATTGCTGCTTCGCGGTTTCCTCGAAATTGGCGCCCCCCTGAAGCTCACCGTAGATTGTGTCGGCGAGGTCCTTGGTGTCGACCAGGATATGGGCCGCGTGGACTTGCGGCGCGGTTTGCCCGACGTCCTTCAGCAGCTGGCCCTCGATCTTTTCGCGGGCAATTGCAGGCCTGACGACCAGATCGACGTAGTCGTCATCCGACATATGCGTGATGTCGAATACAGCGCTCTTGTAGTTGTCGTAACTTGCCTCGGACGTCGCGATCGCCTCCGTTGGATTCGGAGTCGCGGCCTCGGGCGTAGCGGATTCCTGAGAGATCGGCGTCGCCTGATTTGCGGGCGAGCCGACTGGCGAAGCCATCGGTGAACCCTCCGGGGTGCCCTGTCCGGCCACGGGAGTCGCGGCCGACGAGATCGGGCTCGCTACCATAACTGGACTGGCCGCGCCCGATGGACTCGCGTTGGCCACCGGAGTGCCTGCCAAAGGCGATCCGACCGGCGTTCCCGCTACCGGTGAACCGATTGGTGTGGCCTGACCGGAAATTGGCGACCCACCGCCTGCGACCGGTGTGCCGGCCGCCGGAATTTCGGTCGGCGTTTGCCCCTCGGCCTGCAGCGCGACTGCAGTCTGTGTCGCCCATTCAGCACGTTGCGGGACGAGGGTAGGCGAGGGTGTGGGCGTGAAGATCGGCGCGTTCTGCGGCTCGAACTGAGTCCAGAGATAATTCTGGACATCCTGGTCGGTCACGGACAGGCCCATATCTCCAAGGCTCTGAAGGTAGACCTCATCCTCAACCATTCGGTTCAGGGTGGAGTCATTGATATCGGTCGAACCCCAAACCTTGTCCAGCTCCGACGCGGCCTGCTGGGCCAGCGTCAGGTACTGCTGCTGCTGGCTGGGGTCCACCATCTGGGAGAATTGGTTGTACTGATTGACCTGATTGACCAACTCGACCGAGCGGACCTTCCAGTAGTCGCGCCGGCGAATCTCGACGCCGTTGACGGAGGCGAGAACCGCGCGCGGCTTGAGGAAGTACTCGTTGAGGGCAAAACCAGTCAGGATGACCAGCGAGAGAACGCCCGCTATTGCCAGGCCGATATAGAGTTGTCGTCGTTGTCGCTCTTCGCGCTCTCGTCTGGAGATTCTGCGCTGGCTGGCTGGGCCGCCCGCGCCACTTTTCTTCTTCGGGAGCGTATCCCGCCGGCGATGCGACATAGACCTCAAACACTCCAGACGGTGGTGTACGCAGGCAAAAAGTGCCGCTGGATCGCGTCAGGCGTTTGGCCTGTGTTCGACCCAGCGGCTGAGAGTTCTAGAAGGGCAGGTCGTCAACGTCCTCGGCAACCGCGGCCGGCTCGGCCGATCTGCCGCCGCTGTATCCGCCCTGACCGCCGCTTTCACCACGGGCGCTCATCAGCAGGACATCATCAGCCATCACGTCGAGCGATGTCCTCGCTTCGCCAGACTGAGTGGTGTATTCCCGCTGTTCAAGGCGGCCGTTGACGAATACGCGCTGGCCCTTTGCTAGGACGCCATCCTGCGCGAACTTATCGAGTTTTTCGGCCAACTTGCTCCAGGCAGTCACGCGAAACCAGGTAGTGCGTTCCTGTAGTGTTCCGGATGCATCGGTGTACCGATTGGACGTCGCGACTGAGAACGAAACGTTCATCGACCCAGACTTCGTGTATCGCGTCTCAGGGTCCTGTCCGAGATTTCCGATAATTTGAACCTTCGCGTACATACCATCTCCCTCGATGATCATGACGCCTGTTACTCGGCAGGCGTCTCGGCGTCAGATGCCTGAGGCTCACTTGCCTCTGCTTCCGTGTCCGTAGTCTCTGCTGGCGCCTCCGTTTCCGGAGCGGCTGCGGCCTCCGGCTCGGTTGAGGCCGGAGCTTCCGCCGCAGCAGACGACTCTGCTTCGGCCCCCGCGGGAGCTTCCGCCTCAGCAGACGGCGATGCCTCAGCGACCGCGGGAGCTTCCGCCTCGGCAGACGGCGCTGCTTCGGCCCCCGCGGGAGCTTCCTGAGCTGCACCTTCGGCCGCCTCTTCGCCTTCGGCCGGAGCCGGCTCCATGAGCGGCGTGGTCTGCTGGGTCAGCAAGTAGCGGATGATGCGATCCTGCAGCTTGATCTCGCGCTCGATCTCTTCGATCTTGCCGGATTCGGCCGTGAAATAGTAGAGGACATACACGCCGTCGCGAATGTCGCGTCCGCCGTTTCGGATCGGATAGGCAAGCCGCCGGCGACCCCATGGAGCCTCCCGGTTGACCAGCCGGATCGAACCATCGACGCCATTGATGTGCGCCTCGACCTTCCCGCCCTCGCTGACCAAATCTTCCTCGGACAGCTCCGGGTGGAAGATCACCATCAGCTCGTAATCGCGCGATCGCTTGAAGTCAGTGGACATGAAAAGCAAAAGCTCCTTCCTCTGGAGTCGTCCCCGACCGGTCAGCCCGGCCAAAGGGACAGAAAGGCTCAGGTATTGAACCCACAAATTAGGCGAGCCTGCCGGCTCGCCGGACTGCTAATAATACCATGATTTCTAGTCGGAAAGCGTTAATCCGAGGATGCCGCCGAGCTCTCGCAGGTCCCGCTTTGCCTGCGAAATATCCGTGTCCTCGGCCGCCAGAATCTCCCCGGTCAGTGCCCGTAACTCCCCAATTGCCCTTGGGGTGTCGAGGTCGTCTTCCATCGCCGCGACAAATCTCTTGCGGTACATCGATGAGTCGAGCATTTCTCCGATCGAGTACGACGGAGTATCGATCGCCTCGCACATATCCCGGGCCAGATCGGCGAACTCCTCGATCTCCTCGTCCACGTATTCCCAGGGGCTGCGATAGTGGTGCGAGAAGAGATAGAGCCGAAATGCATCGGCCGGGTAGTCCTTGAGGACAGAACTGGCGATCACCAGGTTGCCGAGTGACTTGCTCATCTTCTCGCCCTGGTACTCGACCATGGCGACGTGCATCCAGTACCGGGTGAATGGCTTGACGCCGGTCGCATTTTCGCTCTGGGCAATCTCGCACTCGTGATGCGGGAAGATCAGATCGGCGCCGCCGCCGTGGATGTCGACGGTGTTGCCCAGCACGCTCATCGACATG
>DASQCG010000361.1:0-2420 GCA_035634825.1 Thermomicrobiales bacterium
CCACCAGTTTCAGTCCGATCGATTGCCCGGCCGCCAGGATTCCGGTGTTCACGGCCAGCAACAGCCCCGGCACCCATCCCGGAAGCTTCAGCTCGTCGACCACGTACAGCGGCAAGCCCTGGAAAACGATCAGGATCACCAGCACGCCGAAGCCGTGCGCCGTCGCCAGCAGCATGATCCGCCGGTCCCGGATCACCGCCATCCATCCGCCGTGCTCCCGCGTCGACCTCGACCGCGCGATCCGCGACACCCGCAGCAGGATGATCACTCCCGCAATGGCGAAGGTAAAGACGTTCGCGCCCAGCAGCACCTTGTATCCGTGTGTCCCGACAATCGCGATCACGGCCGAGGCGATCAGTCCGCCCAACCCGACGCCGGCCGTGCGCGACATGCCCATGAAGGCGAACCAGCGATCCCGATGCTCCGGATCGGCGATCTGCGAGACCAGATTCGGGTATCCGACCCAGAAGATGTTCTCGCCAATCGAGATCAGGCCGGCATTGAGCAGCAGGAGCGGCACCGAATGCGGCACGAACAGCAACCCGGCGTACCCCACCGCGCAGATGAACTGGCTGGCCACCAGCATCTCTTTCGAGCCCAGACGGTCGACCAGGCTGCCGGCCAACGGGGTCACGGCCAGCCCGAGCGCGGTCACGATCGAGAGTACGGCGCCGGCCGTGCTCAGGGGGAAACCAACGTCCTTGGTCAGGTAGAGCAGGTAAAAGTAGATGAAGAGACCGCGCCCCAGGGCGTCGATCCACATCGCCACGACCAGCGGCCTGGATCCCGGTCGATCCAGCGCCGGCAGGCCAAGCCGCTCCCGCAGAGATGGCCGAACCGCGATCTCCGCCACGCTCACCGGCCGAGACCAACTGGAACGGTCTGGATCCTCAGATCATGTCGATCTGCAGAGCGCCGGTCTCGCAGGGTCCGGATCCCGGTAGCAACCCACACCCGCATTCGGGTCCAAATGGGCTGCGCTCCGACCTGGGCCAACCGCTCACGCCGGTCGGCATCGGTCAGGGCGGAGTCCCGGATGGTCCGCGCCCGGATCAGGTACGAGTTCGTCACCATCGGGTCAGTCAGCGCGCTATGCCTGGCGGTCCTGCGCGACGTGCTCATACCGATTCCAGCGATCGATTCACATCCCCACATCCACACGCATCCGATAGTCGACAGCCAAGGGTGCGCGTCCAGTCGCCCAGCGCGATCAGGATCGTGCCAATCCCGACTTCGATCCGGGACCAAACCGATTGCCGCCGCACTTGATGAAGAAGCTGGCGCTCTGCCGCGTACGCTTCGGCTCGCTCCCGTACCCGTGCACCGGCCGTCCAGAGCGGATCATGCATTGTCATGGCAATCACCTCGTTGTGCTCGTTGTCTTGATGAGAGGTCCAGCGGGGACCGCGATTGCGCCAGAGTACCGAACCGCTACCGTTTATGCAAGTGTTTTCTTGTTTTATCTGTGATATGCTCCGCCCATGAATGAGCGGGCTGTCCCATCGACCCCGAATCCGCCGGCGCTTTCGACCCGCGCGCTCGACAACCTGCCCTCCACCCGCCGCAAAATCCTCGAGCACCTCAAGCGCGAAGACGCCGCGACCTCCGACGTCATCGCCGCAAATCTCGGCATCACCGCCAGCGCCACCCGCCAGCACCTCGCCGCCCTGACCGCCGACGGTCTGATCCAGTTCGAGCTGGAGCGGACCGGCCCTGGCCGCCCGACGCACCGCTACTCGCTGACCACCGCCGGCGACGCCCTCTTCCCGCGCAACTACGTCGACCTGACCAACGAGCTGCTCGGCTATATCGAGGACGAAGACGCAGAGCTGCTTGCCCGTGTCTTCGACAAGCGCGGCCTGGCCCGCCTCGAGCGCTCCCGTGACCGCACCGACGGATTGCCCTTCCCGGACAAGGTCGCGATGGTCGCCCGGATCCTGGATGAGGATGGCTACCTGGCCGACTTCGCCGAGCTGCCCGACGGCACCTTTCGCCTGACCGAGCACAACTGCGCCGTCCTCGCCATCGCCCAGCGCTACCAGCACGCCTGCCGCACCGAGCTCGACTTCCTCCAGGCCCTCCTCCCCGAAGCCGACGTCGTCCGCGTCGCCCATCGCCTGAAGTCCGGCCACATCTGCAGCTACGAGATCACGCCGAAATAGGCGAGCAGGCACACAGTTGGGACGCGAAGACGGGAAGGCGCGAAGACTAAATGTAGGGGGTTGCCGTGGCAACCCCGCCGCCCATCTCTCGTAGAGTCGAATGGCAATGCGACCAAACCTCCCGACGCTCAACCCGGGAGCTGCGTCGGCCGACCCCTCGCCATGGCATCATGCGTTCCGAATATGTGACCTGATCGCACCAAACCGGGAGAGACCACCGCATGCCCACGATCCGCCGGTCCGCATTCCTGTCGGCCG
>DASQCG010000362.1:0-3077 GCA_035634825.1 Thermomicrobiales bacterium
GATAATCTACCCCGCCAAATACGACCCGTTTCGGGTCCTTCTTGCCCGACGCGCCAAGTGACTTGCCGTCGGGTAGAAGGTAATAATGAACATACGCGACTGCCAGACCCGAGTCTGGGTCACTCAGCACCTCAAGAATCGACATGGTTCCCAGGGGCTGGCTGTACTTTGGGCTCGCGAGCTTCGCGTAAATGATCTTCGATAACAGTTCGGTCTGACGTTTGCGGTAGTGCGCTACCATGGTTTCATACGCGGAGTTCAAATCGTGTTGCGTAACGAACTCAACGCGAGGTTCAGAGGACTCAGACATGAAACCAACCGTGGCCGGAATTGACGCACTCAATCGCTACCTCAACGGCGAATGGGATTTCGACCAGTTGTATGACTGGGCGATTACGTTTGGCGACCGTGTCGAGGGCAGGAGCGACGAGCAATCCATGTCGATCGCTGGTCATGTGCTCGTGTGGATATGGGAAATGAATGACGGAGTCCGTACGCAGGACGAGTTCGATGCCGACTTGGATTCCCTGACGCGGACACCGCACGAAGTGCTCGCTCGCTCCGCCTGACTGAACCCGTTTCACATTCGGCACTCCACACGTCTCTTCGGCAAACGGAGAGGCGGCCTCTCCGGAGGCCGCCTCTCCGATCGATGTGCGTTCTGGCTTAGCCTTCGAGGAGGAGGTTGGTGGGGTCTTCGGCGAGTTCCTTGACGCGGACGAGGAAGCGGACTGCCTCGCTGCCGTCCACGATCCGGTGGTCGTACGAGAGGGCGACGTACATCATCGGACGGATCACGACTTCGCCGTTCTTCGCCACCGGCCGCTGCTGGATCGCGTGCATCCCGAGGATGCCGGATTGCGGCGCGTTCAGGATCGGCGTCGAGAGCAGCGAGCCATAGATGCCGCCGTTGGTGATCGTGAAGGTGCCGCCGGTCAGATCCGAGATCTCGAGCTTGCCGTCACGGGCCTTCACCGCCAGCTCGCCGATATTCTTCTCGATCTCGGCGAAGGTCTTGCGGTCCGCATCGCGCACCACCGGCACGACCAGACCCTCGTCGGTACCGACCGCGATGCCGATGTCGTAGTAGTGCTTGAGGACCATCTCGTCGCCCTGAATCTCGGCATTGACCCGCGGGAATGCCTTGAGCGCGCCGACGACCGCCTTCGTGAAGAAGGACATGAAGCCGAGACCGACGCCGTGCTTCTCCTTGAAGGCATCCTTGCGGGCAGCGCGGAGTTCCATGATCGCCGTCATATCGATTTCGTTGAAGGTGGTCAGCATGGCCGCGGTCTGCTGCGCCTCGACCAACCGGGCGGCAATCGTCTGCCGGCGGCGGGACATGCGGACCCGCTCCTCACGTCCATTGACAGCGACCATCGGTGCCGGCACAGGTGCCGGAGCTGGCGCCACCGGTTGGGACGCAGGTGCTGGAGCCGGCGGAGCGACCTGCGGGGTGGCTTCCGGAGCCCTCGGCGGGGTGGTCAGGTTGCGAGCAACGGCAGCAAGGACGTCCTCGCGCGTGACGCGGCCGCCGGGACCGGTCCCCTCGACCGCATTGAGATCGACGCTGTGCTCGCTGGCAAGCATCCGGACCGCCGGAGCCGCGCGACCGCCATCGCCGACTGTGGCAGGTTCCGGAGCCGGCGCAGGGGCTGTCTGAGGCACAGAAGCAGCGGCGGCCGAGACAGGCTCGGCGAACGGAGCGGCAATCTCGACGACAGTTTCCTGCGGCGCGGCGCCGTTTGCGGCGGCTCCGGCACCCTCGCTGACTGTACCGAGCAATTCGCCGACTGTGACGACATCACCCTCGTTGCGCTCGATCTTGCCGAGCACGCCGTCCTCCGGCGCGGTCACATCAAGGTTTACCTTGTCGGTTTCGAGCTCGACGATGGTTTCGCCGCGGCTGACCTGATCGCCCTCACCCTTGAGCCATTGACCCACCACTGCGTCGACCAGCGACTCCCCCAGCGGTGGCACTCGGATCTCGACCGGCATTCTGAACAACTCCTTGGATAGCTATGAGATCCGTTCGAGGATCCGTCCTATTTCTTCCGCTTTGATCCGGCCAGGGCCGGTTCCGGTGTTTCGCTCTTGCCGTGGCCATTGGCGCCGTTGGTCTTACCCTGGGCGATCGCCGGCGCGCCGGTGTAGGCGGCCCCGACGATCCGGGCTTGTTCTTCGTTGTGGATGTCGAGCGCGCCCTCGGCCGGGCTGGCCCGCTCCGGCCGACCGATGTAGCCGATGGAGCGGCCGGTCAGCTCCCGCAGGCGAGGCTCCATGTAGCTCCAGGCGCCCATGTTGCGCGGCTCTTCCTGCAGCCAAACCAGCTCCTGCGTGTTCGGATATTGCTCGAGGGCGGTGCGGATGGCCGTGTGCTGGAACGGCGCGAGCTGCTCGACCCGGAGCACCGCGACGTTGCCGGTCTCGGCACGCAGCGGGCTGGCCTCGAGATCGACCGCGACCTTGCCGCTGCAGAGCACGACGCGCGTTACGTTCTCCGGCGCGCCGGCAACCGCGGGATCGTCCAATATCGGCCGGAATGTGCCCTGCGTGAACTCGGCCAGGTCGGATGAGGCGAGCGGATTGCGCAGCAGGCTCTTGGGCGTCATCAGGATCAGCGGTCGCGGATCGTCGTCGAGCCGCAGGGCCTGGCGGCGAAGCAGGTGGAAGTACTGCGCGGCGGTCGTGCAATTCGCGACGCGTATGTTATCCCGGGCCGAGAGCTGCAAGTACCGCTCGAGCCTCGCGCTGGAGTGCTCGGGGCCCTGGCCCTCGTAGCCGTGCGGCAGGAGCAGGACCAGCGACGGGTGCTGCATCCACTTGGCCCGGGCGGCGGCGATGAACTGGTCGATCATGATCTGGGCGCCGTTGGCGAAGTCGCCGAACTGACCTTCCCAAAGCACAAGTGTTTCCGGCGCCTGCACGGCGTAGCCATATTCAAAGCCGACGCAGGCCGCTTCGGAAAGCGGGCTGTTGTAGGCGGCGAAGCTGGCCGTCGCGCTTGGCAGCGTCTGCAGCGGCATCGTCGATTGCCCGTCCTTTGGATCGTGCAACACGAGATGGCGTTGGCTGAA
>DASQCG010000363.1:0-13207 GCA_035634825.1 Thermomicrobiales bacterium
GGGTCATGGATGCGTGCGAAGCGTCCGACGCCAGGCATATCCCATTCCGGATTGGTGATCACCGCGATTCCCGCCGCACGGAGCGTCGCGCAGAGGCCGTCGAGATCGTCCACGCGCAGGTTGAGCATCCATTGGCGATCCGCCGCGAAATACTCCGTGTCGGCAGGAAACGGAGCGAAGACGCTAGGCCCCGCCTGCGTCTCCCACGCACCGTAGGGCGCTGAGCCCACGCCGAGATGCTCGGCATACCAGGCGCGCAGCGCCTCCGGATCCTGTGCACGAAAGAAGAATCCGCCGATCCCCGTCACGCCCATGCTCGCCTCCTCGTTGCCCCCCAGCCGAAGCCGGCAGGACCATATCGTATGGTCAGCCGCCCTCACGACACTGCGCTCTACTCCCGCCCAAGAATCGAGCGCACGTTCGGGAGGCGCAGGGATTAGCAACGCGCCCACAGCCGCTCCGATCGATGCGCAATTATCTTCATGTCTGGCATCTGCATCGCCGCGACCGTCTTCATCCGGCTCAATCAATGAGTCCTGAGCCTGGATCAGCGACTGCGGACCGGCGTGAGCAATCGATGCGTGATCTCAAGTAATGGCTCACGGTTCCGAAAGGCGTGCCCCTCATCGCGCAGGATGGCATCCGCTACCTGCCGGAACGCCTCCCGCAACGGCAGGGTCGCGGGCAAGTCCTCCCAGAACATGGACGATGCACGTGAGACAGCCGTCTCGAAGGGGAGTTGACGTCGATCCCGGCGCCAGCGGTCAACGGTCTGCTGCGCTCGGGCAAGTATGGTCAAATCTGTTGAAATATCGGCCCACACGGTTCACCTCCTCGCCGTAGTGCCGCGACAATGGGTCTTACCGTAACACAACGCTTACGGGAAGTCTGTAACATGTGCACCCGCAAACAGTCGTGCGGGCAACAAGGAAATATGCCCCGCCACGGTGAGCCGTGGGGCTAATCGGGCCAAACAGAATCGGGATCGAAATCGGGATTCCCGGGGGCGGCGCAGGCGGACCTCAGTATCGGTACTTATGTTCGTTGACGCTCACAGCGTTCAATGGTAGTGTTTCCACACGCTGATCCGATCGGATCAGCGAAGAGCCAACCAACACCGAACAGGGTGAAGGAGGTGATGCCCATGAGTAGTCACGGTTTTGAGGGCATCGCGCCGGAGGTTGCCAGCCGCTAGGCTGTCGACCGAGGCTGTGATGCCCGAGCAGAAGGAGCCGGCGTTCACCGGCTCCTTTTGTTTTGCCCGTTGATCCGCAGTCCGCGCAGCCTCCACCCCAAGAGAACGTCGGTTATGGCCACAATCGAGCTCGGCCTCTTTGATATCCAGCAAGTCGATCCGCTTTCGGATGCGGACGATCAGGCCATCTTCGCCGCACGGCTCGATGACCTCGCCATTGCCGACACACTCGGTTTCCAGGTTGCCTTCGTCGCCGAGCGCCATTACCTGACCACCTATTACTGCCAGGCCTCGAGCGTCTGGCTCGGTGCCGCAACGCAACGCACGACGCAGATGCGCCTTGGCGTGCTTGCCCATACCCTGCCGATCACGCCGCCCGTTCGCCTTGCCGAAGAGATCGCCCTGCTCGACCAGCTCTCCGGAGGTCGCATCGAAGTCGGCGTCGGTCTCGGTCACCGGGTCGAGGAGCTGGTCGCGAATCACATCGATCCAGCCGACCGGATCACGATCTTCCAGGAGCGCCTCGCGATCATGGAGGGGCTTTGGGCGGGCGGCACAGTCAGCTACGAAAGTGAGCACACACGGCTGACGGACGTCTTCATCCACCCGACCACCGTCCAGCAACCTCACCCACCGCTCTGGTTCGCCGGCACTCACGCCAATGCCGCGATGTGGGCCGGCCAGCACGGCATGAACCTGGCAATCGGCTTCGCCCCCAACGAAAAGCTATTCGGCGCCCCGGCGGCGTTCCGGCACGGCATCGCGATGCGCCAGACGCGAAACCTCGCGGAGGACGAGGTCCGGCGTGGGCAGATCGCGCTCATGCGGCAGGTCTATGTCGGTGAATCCGCGCAACAGGTAAAACGCGAGATGGTTGCCGACTTGATGCGGCTGGGCGAGCTCAATGAGGCTGCAACCGCTGAGAACCGGGTTGACCGCAAGCGGCAGGCCACCGAGCAGTATGAGCGACTAATCGCGGAGAACATCTTCATCGCCGGCGAACCCGAGTCGGTCGCCCGGGAGATTGTCGATGCCCGCAATACCCTCGGCTCGAGCCTGCTCCTCGCCAACGTTTACGCCGCCGGGATCGAACAGGAGCGCGTTCGCCGAACCATGACGCTCCTGGCCGGCCCTGTCCGCGCCGAAATTGACCGACTGACAACCCGGATCTGACACAAACGGCCGCTCTCGTGGCGAGAGCGGCCGGACATCCTGTAGAGCTGGCTGCGCGCTATTTCTTGACGCGGCCGTCGTAGAAATCGACGTGAACCGCAGTCGTGCCAAGATGATTCATCTGCACGTCGCGGATGACCACGCGAGCCTGACCACCATCCCACTTGAGCGTGAAGGGCTTGTTGAGGCCCGTGTTCACGTAAAAGCGCTCAAACTCGCGGCGATCGACCTGGACCTGGATCGTTTGCTCGTGGCCGGGACCGTATACGACGCCGGGGACCTTGCCTTCTCTGCGAATCGCGCCGTTCTTCTTGCCCAGGGCCGTGCGCGGTTCGGCCATGAGAACCAATGGTGCTGCCACCTGATTGACTCCTACTACCTACACCAATCAATCCGCGCCCCTCCCAAAAAGCAGGCGCGAAAAAACGCGACCCGCGTCGCGTACGTATCAACTGTATCACGCCGGCATGAATGCCGGGTAGACGGCATACGCATGTCGAGAGTATGGTTTCGCATCTCGACCTTGAGATTGGAACCACCTTGATCCGCTACGACAGACGATGCGGAGGTGAATGATGTTCAATTACCTGATCCGGCGTCTGCTCATATCAGCGATCACGCTTGTCATCATCAGTATGGTGATCTTCGGCATCCTGAAGATCGCGCCAGGCGATCCCTTGGCCGGCTTCGCCAACAACCCCAACGTGCCGATTGAAGTCCGGGCCAAGATTCGCAAGAACATGGGCCTGGACGACCCGATTCCGCTGCAGTACGCGAAGTGGGCGCGCGAGTACGTCAGGGGCGACTGGGGTCAATCCTTCCTCTCTCGCGCCCCAGCTCGCGAGATCATATTTAACCGGCTGCCGACCACGCTCAAGATCGTTGGTTCGGCCTACTTGATCAGCGTCATGATCGCGATCCCGATCGGCGTTATTTCCGCACTCAGACAATATTCGGCCTTCGACCAGATCTCGACGACGTTCGCCTTCCTTGGCTTCAGCCTGCCGACCTTCTTCTCCGGCCTGGTACTGATCGTCATCTTCAGCTTCAAGCTCGACTGGTTCCCCTTCGTGTACGACAAGACGGTAACGGGCTTCTGGCCAAATGTGAAACAAAGTATCTTGCCGGTCACGGTGTTGGCTTTGGCAGGCTCCGCCGAGTTGACGCGGTTCGTCCGCGCCTCGATGCTCGAGGTGATCAGCCAGGACTACGTGCGAACCGCACGGGCAAAAGGCCTGCGGGAGCAGAGCGTGATCGTGTTTCATGCGATGCGCAATGCGATGATCCCCGTCGTGACAATCCTGGCCCTGCAAATTCCGACCATCTTCGGCGGCGCGATCATCACCGAGCAGATCTTTCGGATCCCGGGTATCGGCTCTTTGCTGATCGAATCAATCAACAGCGCTGACGCTCCAGTGGTGATGGGCATCTCGATGGGAATCGCGATCCTGGTGGTGCTGTTCAACATCATTGCCGACGTCATCTATGCGCTGCTCGACCCGCGCATCAAGCTGGCGTAACCGGAGGCGACGACGATGGTCCAGCACGTATCCACCGCACCTGCCACCACCGCGCCCGGCGCTGCCGCGCTGGACCAACTGGAGAAAGCCGGGCTCAAAAAGCATCGCTCGCTCTGGAACAATGCCTGGCGCCAGTTCCGCCACCACCGGTTGGCACTGGTCGGCCTGATCGTCTTTGTCAGCCTGGTCCTGATCACCTATGTGGGCGCGATGATCTATCCGAGAGACAAGGACTACATCGACTTCATGGTGACCAGTCTCCCGCCATTCCAGTCCTGGAAGTATCCACTCGGCACCGACACGCTCGGGCGTGACATCCTCGCCCGGCTGCTTTGGGGCGGGCGCGTTTCGATCGCGGTCGGGGTAATCTCGGCAACCGTTGCCATCACGATCGGCACGCTGGTCGGCGCAGTCGCCGGATTCTTCGGCGGAGCTATCGACAGTCTCCTGATGCGGATCACCGACCTGTTCATTTCGCTGCCCACGGTCCCCCTGCTGCTGATGATCTCGTTCCTCTTCCGGGACTCCTTCTATAACTGGTTCGATCGGGAATTTGGGAACGGCAACCTCGGCATCTTCGTCCTGATCGTGCTCGTGATTGCCGCCCTTGCCTGGATGCCGACAGCCCGCCTTGTCCGCGCCAGTTTTCTGTCGCTTAAGGAGAAGGAGTTCGTCGAGGCAGCGCGCGCGGTCGGCGTGAACAGGCCATCGATCGTCCTCCGGCACATCCTGCCGAATTCGCTCAGCCCGATCATCGTCGCTGGGACTCTCAGCGTTGGCGCGGCAATCATTGGTGAGTCAGTGCTCTCGTTCCTCGGACTCGGTTTCCCGAGCGACGTCCCGACCTGGGGCCGGATGCTCTTCGAGGCCAAGGACTTCCTGCAACTGTCGCCGCACGAGGCGATGATCCCCGGCACCGCGATCTTCATCACCGTGCTGGCGATCAACTACATCGGCGATGGTCTGCGCGACGCCCTGGATCCGCGCAAGACGCAGTAGTGATCACGCAGGACCACCAGTTTCATCTCGAACCGGTTGTCGAACCGGTATTCGACTGGAAGGACCACAGCCGCTTCGTCGAGATCTACCCGGTCTCGACCGGTTGGCTGGTGCTCTGGGGCCGGTATGAGGAGATGGGCGCGGTCCGGACATTGCACGGCTCGCGCGTCTACCGCTCGGCAGAGGGTGCTCGTCGGCGCCTGGCCTGGGCGATCGTCGGTCTGACCCGGAACCCGGTCGACGCGCGTGACGCGCTGCGCCTGCTCGACCGCAAGGGCGGACTACCGAGTCACCGTCCACGGACCGGGCATCCCGTCAGCGCAGGCTCAACCACCCAATAGCCACACGGGAGAAACTCACTCGAGATGCCCAAGGCACCAGTCCCCGAGCGCTACCGCGACATCCTGGAGAGCAGGGCGCTGGGGCACCTCGCGACGATCGACCCGAATGGCCGGCCGAACGTCAACCCGGTCTGGTTCCTGTGGGATGGCGAGCACGTCCATCTGAGCATTAAGCCCGATACCGCCAAGTACCGCAGCCTGCGCGCCGATCCTAACGTGGCACTATCGGTATCGGACCCGTCGCGTCCCGATCGCTACGTGGAGCTGCGGGGCACAGTCGTCGATTTCGAGCTCTTCGACAACCTCTCGTGGGTCAACCAGCTCTCCCGCAAGTACACCGGCTCCGACTTCACAGGCGGTGTCGCCGGCGAGCACCGGTACAAAGTCACCGTCCGCATCGACTCCTGGACAGCCCAGAACTGAACCCTGACTGAACGGAATCGGCACTTTTTGGGACGTAGCGCGGCCCGCCTCTGCACCGCACCGGTGTCGGGCGTGTTGGCGGAGGATGCATGACGGCTCCATCGACCGTGTGCGCCGGCAGCGGGAAACCGGCCGCGGGGGGCCGGTGCTACATGGTGCATGCGAACCGGTTGTTCGACAGGACCATCATCGCCCTGCGGGCGATCGCGGGGCACAGAGACACCCGCGCCACGTTCCGACGGCCGCTCTAGCCGACTTCAGCCGGGTTCAGGTTTGAGCCCGGGTCGTCTGGCCCGGGTGATGCGACGCCGCAAGTCGCGGATTCGGGAGTAGGGTCAGACGGTGAGGAGGCCGCGGCGGGTGGCGTTGGTGACGACTTCGGCGCGGCTGGCAGCATTCAGCTTGGTCAGCAATGAGCCGACGTGGAACTTGGCGGTGTGCTCGCTGATTCCGAGCTCGTAGGCGATCGACTTGTTGGGATACCCCCGCGCGACCAGCTCCAGCACCTGCCGCTCACGCGGCGTGAGGATGTCCGGCTGATCCGGAGGCATTGCCGGCGTTGCCCTGATCTGGGCCGACGCATTCAGCTCCGGGTCAATGACAACGAGTCCGGCAGCCATCGCCTGCACGGCCGTACCCAGCCGGCTCCCCTCGATCCCGACCGATACGGCGCCGACTACGCGGTCGCCGGCGCTCAACGCCTCCTCGGGCGGCTCGCCAACGAACAGGAGCGCACTCCGCGGCCACTGATCGTCGATAAGCTCGCCGATCAGGTCGCTGGCGCCACTTTCGAGCAGGATGACATCGGGCGATTCACCGGCGGCCAGGGCATCGTCGGTGAGGACGACCAGCCGCTCATCCTCGCTCAGCAGCGCGGTCAGTCCCGCGCGCAAGGCAGGCGAACTCGCGAACACGGCCACACGCGGAGACGCAGCCGGCCGGGCGAGTGTCCCGGCCGGCCGAATATCGGTGCGTATGGTGCCGGTGCGTTCGACTGTGCTAACCACGCTCACCTACGGCGATGTGCAGTTCCTGCGCCTGTGACCCGCGCACGATCACGATCGGTATCGACTTCCCGATCAGATCGCCCGCAAGTTGATCGACCAGGTCGTCGACCGCGCCGACCGGCGCGCCGTTCACTGACACCAGAATATCCCCGATCAGCAACCCCGCCTGCTGCGCCGGGCCAGCTTCATCAATCGAGAGGATGACGAGGCCGACCTCGCGCTCCAACTTCGCATCCTTGACCTGACTTGCCGAGAGACCGACCGCCTGCGCGCCGACGCCGATGTACCCCATCCGCAACCGGCCGTGGGTGGCAAGCGCATCGACAATCGGTTCCAGGGCTGCATTCGTGACGGTCAGGCTCGATCCACGGCCGAGATGCGAGGAGTTCATGCCCAGCACCTCGCCATACGGGTTGAGCAGCGGGCCGCCCGAGAAGCCGGGCAGCATGACGATCTCGGACTGGATCACCGGCTCGATGATTCGACCGCGGCTGACCCGCAGCCCGGCCTCAGCGGTATTGATAATGCCCATTGAAACGACGGGATTGCCGCCGCCGGCTCGCCCGATCCCGAGCACGAACTGGCCGGCCATCGCTGCCTCACTCGCGCGTGGGGCGGCTGATAAACCAGCTCCCGCGACGCGCAGGACCGCGATGTCGCCGGCGGGATCCCGGCCGGCGACGGTCGCGGCGATCCGGGTCTCGCCGTTAGTCCCGATCTCGATCTCTTCGTCGCGCTCGACGACATGGTTGGCAGTGACGACCAGCTCATTGGACCAGGCAATGCCGGTGGCCGGCAATCGTCGCCGGCCGTAGACGGTCACAGTGTAGGCACGGGCGTCGGATACGACGGCGGCAATTGCCTCCGACAGATCGACGAGGGCGGACGAACGTTTCTGGCTCATGAATCTGGCTCCAGTTCCGGGATGACGACCACGACACTCAGCGCGGCATGAGCCGAGTCTCAATCAGGCTGTTCGCCGATGGTATCGCCGGAATGGCGAGCTCAGACACTCACCGTTTGGCTAGGGCGTGGGCACGACTTCGCGCGGCGACGCCTGGCGCCCGTAGCGCAACCGGACCACGATGTAGAAGAGGACCGACAGCGCGATCGCGACCGTCCAGACCATCGCCTGGTTCGCGTGCCCGAGGGCATCCTCGACATACGAGTCTCCGAAGAACATGTGCACTGCCGTATGGAGCAGGATGATCACGCCGACCCACATCAGGATCGGGTAGCGACCCAAAAGCTGGGCAATCAAGGCGCTGCCGAAGAGAAGGATCGGGATCGACAGGCCGAGTCCGAATAGCAGCAGCCAGAGGTGGCCCTCTGCCGCCGCGCCGACCGCCAGCATGTTGTCGAGGCTCATCACCGCATCGGCCACGATGATCGTCTGAATGGCCTGCATCAGGGTATCGGCTGACTGGACGTTCGCCTCGTCATGCCCGTGCGGCTTGACCAGCTTGTAGGCGATCCAGATCAGCAGAAGGCCACCGGCTGCCTGCAGGAGCGGCACATCGAGCAGGAGCGAGACGAGGGCAGTGAAGATGATCCGCAGGATCACCGCGCCGGCGCCGCCGATGATGATCGCCCGCCGCCGGTTCTCCGGCGAGAGCCGATTGGCGGCCATCCCGATGACGACGGCATTGTCACCGGACAAGATCAGGTCGAAGGCGATGATCTTGCCGATTGCAACGAGCGCGCCGAAATCCACGAAGCCGGATCCAATCCGTTATGTAAGGTCTATGCCGGGCTCACCTGGCTCAGATGAACCCAAACGTGAACGATACCCGAACCGGGACGCGGCCCAGGAGGCAAAGGCTGCGGGCTAACCGAGAACCGCCCGGTCTATAACCATCGCGCCGAAGATCAGGGCCAGGTACCAGAGCGAGTAGAAGAAGGTCTCCCGCGCCAGCCGCTTGCTGGGCTGGAAGTACAAGCGCGCCGACCAAAGCAGGAAAATGCCACTCAGCACAACGGCGCTGGCAAAGTAGATCTCGCCGAGCCCGAAGACGACCGGCATCAACGAGATCGCGGTCAGGATCACCGTGTAGAGCAGGACTTGCTTCCGCGTCTCCGCCTCGCCGACGATGTTCGGCAGCATCGGCACGGCTGCCCGCCCGTATTCACCCTGTTTGAGCAGCGCCAGCGCCCAGAAGTGCGGCGGCGTCCAGTAGTAGATGATCGCGAACATCAGCACCGGCAGCACCGTCAGGTTGCCGGTCACCGCTGCCCAGCCCACCAGTGGCGGGAAGGCGCCGGCCGCGCCGCCGATGACGATGTTTTGAGGTGTGCGCCGCTTCAACAGCAGCGTGTAGATCAGGACGTAGTAGAGGTTGCCGGCCAACGCCAATCCCGCGGCCAGCCAGTTCGCCCCGAAGCCGATCACGAAGACCGAGCCGACCGAGAGCACGAGGCCGAAGATCAGCGCATTGCGCGGCTGAATCGCACCGGTCACAGTCGGCCGCCGGCTCGTCCGGCCCATGATGCCGTCGATATCGCGGTCGATGTAGCAGTTGAGGGCATTCGCGCCACCGGCCGCCATCGCCCCGCCCACCAGGGTCACGATCGTCAACGCGAGCGACGGCGCACCCTTGGCGGCGACCATCATCCCGCAGAGCGTCGTGAATAGGAGCAGGGAGAGAATGCCCGGCTTGGTCAGGGCGATGTACTCCCGCACTGTAGATTGCGCGCGGGTTGTCCCCACCGGGTTGGGCATCACCTTGAGCACCGAGCCATAAACCTCTGTGTAGTGCGGAATCGACGAAGCGCAACTGCCAGCGCCCCGCTCATTCTACTCTGCCCCCGGCCAAAATCCCGACCTCCGCACTCCAATTTCGGCATCCCGTGCCGGACCCCGCCAACACGGATGTCCGTGGTAGCCTGCCGGAGCAACCGAAAACCCTGAAAGGAGCCAATCTGTGGCCTTTGGTTTCACGCCCCACGCCCTCGTCTACGATCTCTATGGCGTCGGGGATCCCCAGATTTCGCCCGATGGCACGCGCGTCATCTGGATCCAGTCCCGTGCCAAACACGATCGCCTCAAGCCGGAGGCGCAGATCTGGATCTCCGACATCGACGATTACCGCTCCCGCCAGTTGACGACCGGCTCTCGGCAGCACGGCTCGCCACGCTGGTCGCCGAACGGGGACGACATCGCCTTCACCTCGTTCCGCGACGGCAAGCACGGGATCTACACGATTCGCCCATCCGGCGGCGAGGCCGTTCTCCAGTCAACGCATCCGACTCCGCCCGGTGAGCTGGCCTGGGCCCCGCACGGCATCCAGCTCGCCTTCGTGGCCCCGTTCGATCCCGACAACCCGGACGGTCCGCCGGATAACCCCGAGCTGGCGCCAGCCGTCCGCGTCGTCAACCGGATCGACTACAAGCAGGAGAACCGCGGCTTCCTCAACAACGTCCGCAACGCGCTGTGGACAGTTGAGATCTACACCGGGGATATGCAGCGCCTGACCGATGACCAGACAGACCACCTCGCCCCGGTGTGGTCCCCGAACTCCCAGTTGATCGCGACCAAGATCAGTCGCCGCAACGGCATGACCTCGCAGATCTGCGTCACCGACACACTTCACCGCACCACGCAGGCGATCATCGGACCCGAGGACGGTTTCATCTCGACCTGGACTTTCACCCCCGACAGCAGCGCGATTCTCTACTCCGGCGACACCACCCAAAGCTGGCAAGCCGACTGGTTCCTGTACGACCTCGAGACCAACGAGACGCGACGCCTGACCGACGACTTGCGTGTCTCGGTCGACGGCGGCTTCCCGACCGTCGCGCTGCCGGCCCAGCCGGTCTGGCTGAACGGCGATCAGGTGATCTACCACGGGTTCAGCCGCGGCCAGTCCGGTATTTACCGGCTGACCGTATCGAGCGGAGCACATGAGGAGCTCTACTCGTGGCCGGCGGTTCATGCCGGATTCAGTGTCGACGAGGAGCGCAACTACATCGTCCAGGTCCGCTCCACACCGCGCACCTCGGGCGAGGTGATCCAGATCGCGATCGGCTCCGGCGAGATCGAGGTCCTCGATGAGCCGAATGCCGAGTACTTCTACGCCCAGGACATCGGGCCGTGGGAGCGGATCGCGATCGAGCGCGGCGGCCTCGAGATGGACGGCTGGCTCCTGCTCCCGCCGGAATTCGACTCATCGAAGCAGTACCCCCTCGTGCTCGACATCCACGGCGGCCCGAACAGCCACCACGGACCGGGTTTCAACGCCACCCAGCAGGCATTGGCCGGCGCCGGATTCGCCGTCCTTTTCACCAACCCGCGCGGATCATCGAGCTACGGGCGCGCCTTCACCCAGGCAGTCGTCGGCGACTGGGCCGGCGAGGATTATCTCGACCAAATGGCCTTCCTCGACCACATTTGCAAGCGGCCTTACATCGATGCCGATCGCGTCGGCGTCTACGGCTACAGCTACGGCGGCTACATGACGAGCTGGATCGTCGGCCACACCGACCGGTTCAAGGCGGCGGTGATCGGCGCGCCCGTGGTCGATCTCGTCTCGTTCTATGGGACGGCCGACATCGGGCACACCTTCGGTCCGCTCCAGGTTGGCGGAACGCCATGGGACTGCCCGGAGGAGTACCACGCGCGATCACCACTGACAAACCTGCATAAGGCCACGACGCCGTCGCTGATCGTCCACGGCGAGGCGGACGATCGGGTGCCGATCGGGCAAGGCGAGCAGTGCTTCATGACGCTCAAGCAGGCCGGCTGCGTGACCGAGTTCGTGAGGTACCCCGGCGAGGCGCACGCCATGCTGAGGACCGGACTCCCCGCTCACCGCGAGGACTACCACAGCCGGGTCGTCGCATGGTTCGAGACCTACCTGACCGATCACGGGTCGACCCAGGATGGATGAGCGGACACTCGGCGTCTATGACCGCGAGGCTGAGGCAATCGCGGCGCGCCACCGTGCCGGCGCGCACGAACTGCTACACGAGGCGGCGTTGACCCACTTTCTCCGGGGCCAACCAACGGCGGATATCGGCACCGGCAGCGGTCGAGACCTGGCGTGGCTGGTCGCCAACGAGTTCCCGGCGGTCCGATACGAGCCGTCCGCCGGAATGCGCCGTGAATTGACCGCGACGTACCCATCGCTCGAAGTCCAGGATTCATCGCTTCCCGAGCTCACGGCAATTCCAGACGCCTCGTACGCCAACGTGCTCTGCGCCGCCGTACTGATGCACCTGCCGGCACAATCATTGCCGGAGGCGCTCCGCAACCTGGCCCGGATCACGCGACCGGGCGGCCGCCTCGCCCTCACCTGGCGCACCAGCCAATCAGCGACCGACCGCGAAGCCGATGGCCGCCTCTTTTCGCCCATCGATACCGACAAGGTCGCCTCGATCCTCACCGAATGCGCCGTCCAGCTCCTCCACCGCGAAACCGAGCAGCATCCCCGCCAAACCGGCGCACTCTGGACCCTGATTTTGGGAGCAAAGCAATCGTAGTGGCGGGGCTCCGTACCCGCCTGGAGTGGCGTAACCGATTGCTGCGTGATGACGGCCCGCTGCACGTTCAGCCTCGGAGAGGCTTTCAGTGTCACCCCTGGGTTCAACCCTGGGCGGGCGCGATGCATGCAACGGGGTCTTCGGGCAAGTCCAGGCGGGTACGGAGCCCCGCCACTACGTCGAATTTTGGCTTCTGACCGGGCGGTACATGGAGATCATGTCGACGTAGTCGCCGCGGTGGTGGACGGCGCCGGGGAGGCGGGCGTACTCGGTGAAGCCCAGCTTGCGGTAGAGGTGGATGCCGCGCTCGTTGGTGGCGAAAACGTCGAGTTGGATCATCCGCATCCCGGCCAGGTGCCGCTCGGCCTCGTCGATTACCGCCTGCATGAGCGCGGTGCCGATTCCCTGATCCCGCCACTCCGATGCGAGTCCGATCCCGAAATAGCCGATGTGCGAGGCGACCAGGGTGCCAAGCTCGATGACCGCCGAGCCGATGTACCGATCTCCGGCGAAGGCAAAGAGCGGAATCCCCTTCCCGGCCGCAAGGCTCGCGAGCCGTTCATCGATCCAGGCCCGCTCCTGTGCCAGCGTCATCTGCTCGCCCTGGAACAGCACGAAAGTCCGCTCGGCCGATAGGGCGTTGACGAACGTGAGCGCCGACGGAGCATCGGTCGGCAGCGGATACCGGAATTCGACCTCGCCCTTTGCCGTCTGGTGCCGGGCAACGACTGCGCCGGGTAGTGGCATGGCCGGGCCCACAGAAACCGCGGGATTGGGCGCACGTTCCGCATCATGCTGTCGCCAGAGCGTGGTCAGCCATTCGGGCACGGTCGCGTCCGGGCGCTGTTCATCGCGGGGGTAATAGCTCTTGATATCGAGCACCGGCGTTCCGTCCCAGGCATCAAGGCCGGTCACGTGAAGTTTGGATCCCTCGCGCCCGATCAATCGCGGACAGGCAATACCGATGGGGTTCGGTCGCTTCGGCGTACGAGTCGCGAAGAAGCCAACCTCCGGCGCGTCGTCCCGGCCCTCGGGACGCATCGGCTCCCCGGCAACCCGCCGGCGATCGGC
>DASQCG010000364.1:0-18727 GCA_035634825.1 Thermomicrobiales bacterium
GCGTGCAGGAAGATGGCGCTGGTCCGCGAGCGAATGGGGCTCGAGCTGACGAATGCTCACCGCTAACCGGTGAGCGCGATCAAGCGCATTGCGGCGGGATATCGAGCGACCTGGCATGCGAGCGGCACGGGTGGTCGGGCCGTACTTGTCGGAAGCGGGGCCTTCGTCGCCCGCGTTGTCGGCTTCTCGTTCCTGCTTCCGCTCTATGCCAAAGCGTCGGGCTTCAGCACCGAGCAATACGGTCTGCTCGCCGCGGTCCAGAACATCACGCCGATCCTCGCCCTGATCCCGGTCCTCGTGCTGGCGAGGCGGGGGTGGGATCGCCGGCTGATGATGCTCGGGCCTACCATCGGTATGCTCGGCATGTTGACGCTGATCGCGGGTCGTGACGCGCCGTATGCCGTCTGGATGCTCGCGGTGATCCTCTGCGGCGGCAGCTCTGCCACCTACTGGACGCTGAGCGATCCGCTCCTCGCTGAAGCCACGGCGCCGGAATACCGGGCGCAGGCATACGCGCTCAAGTGGCTGTTTTTCACGCTCGGATCCTCGATCGGCGCGCTCGCGGCCGGCGCGGTCCCCGAGGGCGTCATGCGCGCATTTGGCGTCGGCGAGCGCGATGCCTACTGGGCGATGCTATTCGTGCTGGCCGGGCTGGACGCCGCTCAAGTCCTGATCTTCCGGCGGGCGCCGATCCGGTCGCTCGGGCATCGGATGGCCGGCGCCGGCAGTCACCATGTGCCGGTCGGACTGTTGATCGGGAGCCTGATCCTGTTCGGGCTCGCCGAGGCATTGTTCGGATTCGGCTACAACAGCATTCGGCCGTTCATGTCGCTCTTCCTGACCGAGGGCCAGGGGCTGTCTGCCGGGTCCGCCGGTGTGGTGATCGCATCAACCGCGATCTTTGCCGCCGTTGGGGCGCTGATGATGCCGGTACTTGCGGAACGGATCGGCAATGCCAGGGCGCTCGGGCTGCTGCGGTTTGCCGGGGCGTTGTCGGTTGCGGCGTGGTTCGCCGTTGGTGAGCTGGGCGCGGTGATCGCCCTGACGCTGCTGTATTACGGACTGCTGGACGGAACCAGTGCGCTCTACGCGGCTGAAGTGATGGGCCGGTTGCCGGCTGCGGCGCGCGACCTGATGGCGGGGTTGAACAATGTCCTGTGGAGCGTAGTGGGCGCGACGGCCGCGGCATTGAGCGGCTATTTACAGGATCTGCCGTCCGGAGGGTTCGGCGTTGCCTTCACGGTCGGCGCGGCCGGGTATCTGCTGTCGGCCATCTGGTGCGTGATCATGCTGCCCCGCATTGCCCTGCGGGAAGTGACCTCGGCGCCGTCCTAACCAGCAACTCGGCGGGCGATGCGATTTGACGCGCGCTCGTCCTGCCTGAGCAGTTGACCGCACCAGATCGTCAGCAGGCCGGCGACAGCGACCAAGGCGATACCTGCCCGGATCGACAGGACCGAGGTCAGACCGCCGGCGAGAAGGGGCATGATGAAGCCGCCGAAATAACCGCCGAGCAGCGCCGCGCCGGCAGTCTCGCCCGGGGTGGCGCGGGCGTGGGTGGCCGCATAGCTGAGGATGGTCGGGACGACACCGGCGACGCCAAGGCCGGCAATGAACGACCCGATCAGCGTCATCGGAACAGTCGTCGAGGTCGCAATCACGGCGCCGCCGATCGCCATGACGGCGCCCTGTCCATAGAGCAGCGTGATGGGGTCGAAGCGGTTCATCAGCGGACCGTTGCCGAAGCGACCGACGGCCATCATCGTGGCATAGATGACGACCGCGAGGACGCTGGTCGCATCCGATGCCTCGATCCTGGTACGGAGCAGCACGCTCACGAATTGCGAGATGAGGACCTCGCCGCCGAAGGCCAACCCCAGTCCGATCGCCGCGATCCGCACCATCCGCGAATTGAACGCGCGCAGAGAGACACGCTGTGGCGCCGCATCGTCCTCAAGATTGGGTATCGGGGCGAGGGAGGCGACGATCGCCATCCCGACCATCGCCACGCCAAGCAGGCCGTGGATCAGCCGAAAGCTGCCATCAAGGGTATAGATTCCGAACGCCAGCAGCGAGCCGATGATGATTCCGACACTGAAACCGCCGTGGACGATGCCCATAATGTGCCGGCCGGTGGCCCGCTCGACCTGCATGGCCATCGTGTTGCCGGCCAGGTCGAGCAATGCGATGCCGGTGCCGCGGATGGCAAAGAGCAGGATGAAGAGTGCCAGCCCCTCGAGGCGGGTCATCGCGAACGACGTCGCTGCGAGCAGGAGCAGACCGATGACGAGCATCAGCCGCAACCCGACCCGGCTGAGCACGATGCCGCCGAAGAGGAGAACGGGAAAGACGAAGGCGGATTGGGTCGCAAAGGCCGGACCGAGCGTCGAATCGCTAAGGCCGAAGCTGGCGAGGACGTCGGTCCACGTCCCGCCGCCGCCGCCATCGAGGAGGCCGATTGCTCCGAGGGTGCCGGCAATCAGACCGACGGATGCGGTTCGTGCGGCGGCTCGCGAAGATGTTGCCGCGGTTTGGGTCACTCCCGCGCGGCCATGATGTTGGTGGAGTGGCCGGCGTCGAGCCGGGCGCTCGGATCGAAGAATGTGACCGCGTGATTGACGGCGGTGACGGCCTCGGCGGCGCCGTTCGCGATCAGCTTGAACTTCGCCGGGTAGAAGGCGATGTCGCCGGCCGCATAGACGCCGGGGATGTTCGTCTCCATGGTGATCTTGTCGACCACGACCTGATTGCGCCGATCGGTTAGCGACAGGCCCCAGGTCTTAAGCGGCCCGAGGTCGGCCAGGAAGCCGATGGCCACGATCAGGTCATGCGCCGGGATCCGGAATACCTCGCCGGTTGCGTCCTTGTAGCTAACCGCATGGAGGTAACCCTCTCCCGCGCCATGGACCTCGACGATCTCGCAGCCGGGATAGCGGAGCTCGACGCGGCCCTCCTCGAGCTCGCGCACGGTGGCTTCGTGGGCCCGGAACTTTGAGCGGTGCATGAGCGTGACGTGGCTGGCGACCGGCTCGAGCGTGACGGCCCAGTCGACGGCGGAATCGCCGCCGCCGACGATGACGACGTCCCGTTCCCGGAAGTCGTCGACCCGTTTGGCGAAGTAGTGGACGCCCTTCCCTTCGAGATCGGCCACACCCGGCGCGTCGATCCGCTTCGGCTCGAAGGCGCCGACGCCGGCGCAGATGATGACAGTCTTGCTGTACCGCTCGCCCCTGGTCGTGGTCAGGCAAAGGATGCCGTCGTCGAGCAGTTCGAGGTTGAGGACTTCTTCGCTCAGCCGCATGGTCGGCTGATCCCGCTCGGCCTGGAGAACCATTTGCTCGACGAAGTCCTTGGCCATGACCTTGGGGAAGCCGGGGACGTCGTAGATGTATTTCTCGGGGTAGATGGCGGTCAGCGCGCCGCCGGGCTCCTCGAGCGAGTCGATGACCTGTGTCCGGGCCTGGCGCATGCCCGCATAGAACGCGGCGAAGAGCCCGGTCGGTCCGGCACCGATGATGGTGATGTCGTAGACATCGCGCTCAGTCATTGCGCACATGATCTCCAGGGTTCTGCAACGGGAAACGCCAAATGTCAGGGGAACGGCGATGTTCGTCGCGAAAGTCTAGCATTGCCTCTTCGGGCGGGCGGACTCGACAGGCCGTAGAATGCCCCGGTCACATTGCTTCATTGAGGGGGATTCGGAATCCATATGGTCAGTCAGGTTGAACGAGATTACGCGGCGTATGTGTCGGAGCGAGGTAGCCGGGCGGGTGATGCGCTGATTACCGATCCGACAGCATCGGCCAATTACATCTCGTTCATCTACGGCTTTCCGGACTCCGAGTCGCTCCCGGCCGGGTCGGTAACGGAGACGACGCACCGCGTCCTGACCGAGAACCCGATATGGGCGTTGCAGTACGGGGCCGTCAACGGCCCGAAGCCGATCCGCGAGGCGATTCTAGCCAAACTGAAGCGAGACCAGGGCATCTCCGCCTCAATGGACGAGATCATCGTCACCGCCGGTTCCTCGCAGGCGATTCAGCTGATCACTCACCTCCTGGTCGATCCGGGCGATACGATCATCGCCGAGAGTCCGACGTTCCTCGGCTTCTTTGACGACGTGCGGAATTCCGGCGCTCACATCGCCGGGATAGAAGTCGACGACGAGGGGATCCGGGTCGATCTGCTCGAGCAGGAACTGGTTGCGTTGCGCGAGCAGGGTGTCCGCCCGAGTTTTCTCTACCTGCTGCCCAACTACCAAAATCCCACCGGCGCCTGCACGACGCTGGAGCGGCGGAAGCGGATCGTCGAGCTGGCCGAAGAATTCGATACGCTAATCATCGAGGACGACGCCTACTTCGACCTGCGCTACGAGGGCGAGGCCCTGCCGACGATCTACTCGCTGGATCCCAATGGGCGGACGCTTTACCTCGGTACCCTGTCCAAGACACTGGCCGCCGGATTCCGGATCGGCTGGGTAGTCGGCCCGGCTCCGATCATTCGCCGCATTGCGTCGCTCAAGACGGATGGCGGGACGAATATCTTCGGCTCCTTCATCGCGGCCTCATGGCTGCCAGAGCATTTTGAGCGCCACGTCGACGAGTTGCGCCGCATTTACGGTCAACGCCGGGATCTGTTGCTGTCCGCCCTGGAGGCGCACATGCCGGAGGGTGCGACCTGGTCGGTTCCGACCGGCGGGTTCTTTGTCTGGTTGACGCTGCCGGAGGGCATCGACTCCGGAGGCATGCTGGCCCAAGCGCGCGAGATGGGCATCGAGTACTTGCCGGGCTCCGCCTGTTTCTTCGATCACTCCGGCGGCAATCACATCCGGCTGTCCTTCTCGTTCGCGCGGGATGAGGTGATCGACGAGGGAATCCGGCGGCTCGGGGACCTCATCCGATCCGAATTGGCGGAATCGATTTCCGGTTAGAGCTGCGCGGCTTTTGACACCTGTCACAGGTGTACGTATGCTCATTACCTAACACGCCTGAATTACGCCAACTCAGGTGGACTGCGGATCGCTGACCGGCGTGCGGTATTGCGGACCATGAACACGCGGCTGATGTCACGCCAGGCCATGCGCGAGCGGATGCCCCGACTGCGGGCGCTGGAGAACTCGGTGCGGTCGGCGATTGGCGAGTCCCTGCGCAATCGCTGGCGCGATCAACGCCCGGCGGGAGCCGGCGCGGGCCTGCCCGACCCGGTCTTCGAGATCATCGTCGGCACGGTCTGCGTACTGGTGCCGGTGCTGATACTCCTGCCACTTCATGACCTGATGGAACCAACTCTGGCAGCTGTGGTGCTGATGGTCGGCGTCGCCCTGGCCACGCACCTCGGCGAATGGCTCGGTGGGATCACGGCAATCATCCTCACTCTGCTCTCGATCGATCTGTTCTGGATCGGCGACTCGTTTACGGAGGTCATGCCGGACCAGGCGGCTGAGTTCGTCTCCCTCGTCGTGATCGGCTCGGCGGGCGTGATCCTGGCCTGGCTGATCCAGGAGGTCAAGGGACAGAGCGAGAGCGCGCGGCGCGATGCCCAGGCAGCGCGATCGGCCACGTTTGCGCTGAACAGCATCGAGGCTGATGCGGCGGCCTATGCCCGTGGTGGCATCGGCAATCGATCGACGATCTACGGCTCATTGCTGCGGGCGATGGTAGCGGCCAACCGAACGGCATTTGGAGTGCTGCTGCTTGTCGAGGACGAGCACTACCCTTACCCGGTCGCCGGATACGGACTCGAAGCGTCTGAAGCCGAAGATCTCGGCCCGGAACTCCTCGACGAGATTCTCGAGCAGCGGCGTCCACGGACGATCTACGACGTCAACCTGGATTACCGCTTCGACGACAGCGAATTCAGGCGGGCCGGAGTCCGCTCGCTACTTGGCGTGCCGATGTTCGGCGGACAAGACCAGATCGTCGGGATCGTGATCACAGGCCTCCATGCGGCGCACTCGTTTACATCGGCGGAGGTTTACCGGCTGACCGCACTGACCGACAAGGCAGCCTCGATCCTCGAGGCGCTGGAGGCAGTCGACGAGCGCGAGCTGGCGCTGCGGCATGCCGAGGATCGCCAGGTCTGGCTCGAACGCGTGATGGGCGCGATCCCGGAAGCGATGATGCTGATCGACCATGAGACCGGCGCGATTCTTGCCCAAAACCCGGTTGCCGCGGCGTTGCTCGGCGAGCTTTCGGGTCATCACGTGAATCAGGCATTTGCCCGGTTGCGGACCGTTGAGGGCGAGCCGGTGACCGCGGCCTCTTCTCCGATCGTGGACGCGGTCGAGAACCTCGAGGAGGTTTCGGGGACCGAGATGCTCGCGATTCGGCCGGATGGCCGGCAGATTCCGGTGCTGGTCTCGGCCGCGCCGGTGCGGCATCCCGGCGATCCCATGCACGGCGTGGTGACCGTCTTCCGAGAGATCAGCGTTCTCAAGGAGGCGGCAAGACTCAAGGACGAGTTCGTGTCAGTGGTCTCGCACGAATTGCGATCGCCCTTGACACCGATCCGCGGTTTCGTCCAGCTGGTCGCGCGCGATCTGAGCCGGAAGGGCGGCAATGAGGACAGTGTGCAGCGGCTGAACTCGGCCGCGGCGCATGTCGACCGCATGACCCGCCTCGTCGACGACTTGCTGGATGTTTCGCGCCTCAAGGCCGGCTTGCTGGATCTGCGTCGCTCACCGGTTAACCTGGCCGATATCTGTTTCGAGGTGATCACCGATCGCCAGGCGGGTGGTGTCAAGCTGGCGATCGAGCTCGACGAGCTGCCGGCCGATGTTGTCGGCGATTGGGATGCGGATCGGCTGTACCAGGTCATCGATAACCTGGTCGGGAATGCGATCAAGTACAGCCCGCCTGACGGCAAAGTGCGAATCTCGATGCGCGAAGACCGGGATCAGGGATCGGCCTCAGTGACCATATCGGATGAGGGACCGGGCATCGCGGCTGAAGAGCGGGATCAGGTCTTCTCGGCATTCTTCCGCACCCAGTCGGCGTCGTCCAGCCAGGTTTCCGGTCTGGGACTTGGCCTCTACATTTGTTCGGAACTGGTGCACGCCCACGGTGGGGAGATTTCGGTGCTTGAATCGGAGTCGGGTGGCGCCGCGTTTCGTGTCACGTTACCCGTGGTCGCTGCGGCGGAGGGGATCCTAGAACCGGCCGCGGCTTCCTAACGTGCGGCGGGTTGCGACTGTGCGAGGGCGGCGGTTGCGCAGGGAGATCAGCACGCTCCCGGCAACGATCAGCAGGATGACCGCCACCAGCGCAACGATGACGATCGGGACCAGGTTTCGGCTGCTGCCCGCGATTTGAGCGGTCGGCACTCCGGCCACGACCCGTGCAGGACCGTTGATCTTTCCTTCAAGCACGGTCCCATCGACCTTGACGCTCTTGAGCGGGGTGGCTTGCCCATTCACCAACTGATACAGGGTCGCGCCGTCGGTCCAGCGCTCGCCGAGGTCGACCCGTACCGTAACCTCCTTTTCCCCGAGGTCGGTACCGCGGCCATTCATCTTGGCGAACGAAATGTCATAGGTGCTTTCCGGGACGAGACGGATGCCGACCTGCAGCGGCACCTGGTTGTCGGCTACCGGCTGCAGCGTGACGCTCGTCGTTTCAGTGAAGGTGTTCTCCGGGACGACGATCTGGACACCGTATGGGCTGTCGAGTGGGCCACCCTGCGGCCCCATCTCGAGGGCGACCAGACGACCGTCGTTCCCGACCTGCGGCACCATGGTCGGCATAGGATTTTCCGGTGTTGACGTCGACGTCGGCACCGGAGTTTCTGTCGCGACAGGGGTAGATGTCGGCTCGCCCGGCTTCGGCGTCTTTGTCGGCGTTGCAGTGGGCGGGACTGCCGGTGGAGTGACCAGGCCGGCCTCGACGATGCCGGTTCCGTCGCCGGGCAACTTGCTGGGGTCGACCGTTGCAACCGGGGTCGGCGTGCCGAAATCCCTGGGCAGTGTCGGTTGCTTGCCGGTCGGGATTGAAAGGTCTGTGGCATCCCCGGGGAAGACGCCGGCGGGCAATTCGGTCGCAGTCGCGGTCGCTTGGGCGTTATCTTCGGCGACGACTTCAATCTCACATGTCGCAACGGCGGACTCGCCATCAGAGAGCGTCAGCTGTGCTGTCTCGGGACCGTTGAACGGCATCGTGAAGTCGACGTCGGTTGATCCGTCCAGGTTGAGGACAATCGCCGGGCTTCCGCCCGTGAATGAGCCGTCGCTGGCCGAAAGCGTGGCGCGCGCTGAACCGCTGGCGGTGACGGTCACAACATCGCCCTCGACGCCGCTCGGCGGGCATTCGAGGCCCCATTCGGTCGATGAGTTGGATTGTTGGGAGACGACGATCTGGGTCGGAGTCGATGCGAGCACCGAGCCGTCAGACGGGTCGATGACCTGGAAGGTGGCCGTTACCGGATCGGTCAGGGTCGGCGACTGCCATTCGACGCTTTGGTCTCCGCTGACCGCGATCGTCGACTGGCCATTTGCGGTGAAGTAGCCGACATCGGTGCTCAGGGTGGCATCGCCGGTGGCGCTCACGGTTACCGTGCCTGCGTCACCGGCGATGACCTGGTCAGGCGATGTGACGGTCGCCGTCATTGGATTTGAGCCGGCGGGAACAGCGAGGACGGTCAGGCCGCTGGCCAACGTGAGCGAATCGACGGACGAATTTTGGCTCTCGACCGAATAGAGGACGTTGCCGACCTTCCAATAGACGAGGTCGTAGATCGGTGTCTGGTCGCGGTAGGCCGTCGCGCCATTGACGGATGCGTTGGCGACGAGCTGCACGTTGCGGTCGTATTTCGAGTAGGCCGGAACTTCGCCGCCGGCGGTGCCAGTGATCTGGAGCAGCGTCGGAGCGCCGCCGCCGACGAACCAATAGAGGCTGTAGTAGCCGGAACTGGCAGAGACCTGGGGAACGCCGGAGAAAGGCGCAGGGATCGACATCGGGACCAGGACGTCGATTCCGACATCGAGCTGGGCCGCGGTTTCCGGCGGCATCCAGTCTGGCGTCGATTGATATGTAACTGCCCGGGGGCTGATTCGCAGTCCCGGCGCCGCCACTGCCGCGCCAGGTTTCGCGACCACCAGCGCGGCGGACATGAGCATCACCGCGACGAGCAACCAGGCGGTGATCGATCGTTTCAGCATGCAGCCCGTTCCGAACGACATTGACCAACGAGAGCCGAGTGGCCGTCAGTCAGCGTAGCACCTTGACGGCCGATACGGCGAGACGAGCGGGCGAGTTTGCTTTCATATACTTCGGACGCGCCGTGGCAATTTGCCGCGCGGCCGCGCTACGCCAGCGATCGCCACAGGGACTCAATGCTTGTCCGGATCATTGCCTACAGTATCGGGAGTATCGTCGCCATCCTGGCGGTCGGCACGATCTTCACCTCGGACATGGTCAACTACGTCGATGAGCAATCCGTCTTCGTCTTCGGGATCGTTCTCGGGTGCATGACGGCTCTGCTCAAGCCGATCCTGAGCGCCTTGACGCTTCCTATTTCCTGCCTGACCTTCGGACTCTTTGCGCTAGTGCTGAATGCCGCGCTGTTCGGCGCCGCGGCCTGGCTGACTCCGGATGTCGAGGTGACGGCGCTGGGTGCCCTCGTTGGCGGGATGTTCGTCGCTGTCATCAATGGTGTGCTCTATTCCGTGGTCGATCAGTCGTGAGGTTCGATTCCATGTCGGGAACCGATCGTGTTCGTTGAGATCGGAACGATCCAGGTCATCCTGCCCGCCCGGTGCCGCCTGGCCCTGATTGCCGATACCCATATCTATTCCTCTGGCCAGCGACCGCTTCCGGAGCCGGTCCTGGAGCTCTTCGATCGGGCCGAGGTCGATCGCGTCGTTCATGCCGGCGATGTAGCCTGCGAAGAGGTTCTCGACCAGCTCGCAACCGTGGCGCCGGTGATCGCTGTACGGGGGAACAATGATGGGGGAGATTTCGGGCGCGGCCTGCCCCATATGGTCGAAATGCAGATGGGGGAGCGTCTGATTCGGCTGATCCATGGCGATGGCGGGAGATCGGCCAGGGCGGTCGCGACCGAGGTCGCGCCGGGCGCCGACTGCGTCATTTACGGACACAGCCATATCCCGAAGGTCGAGCGCGCCGGCGACGCGATCCTGGTCAATCCGGGCTCGCCAAACGACCGCCGCTGGCATCCGCACTTTGGCGTCGGGTTCCTCGAAGTCGCGCCGGATTTGGTTCGGCCCGAGCTGATCCTGTTCACCGACCCGGCCGACCTGGCGAGCGTCAATCCGACATGGCAATCAGACCGGAAGTGACGCGGCGGGGATCGGAGCGCCGCCCGGCACGGTCGTGGTCTCGATCCCGACCGCATGGAGGAGGGTGCCGGCTATGCCGTCCGGGGTGACGGCCATGAGCCCGACGGAATGCTCGTAGGCTGCGTCGGAGATCGAGCGGACCAGCGGCAGATTCTCCCAAACGAGCACGTTCGGCTCGATCAGCAGGACGACCGATGTGTTGGTCATGGCGGGGAACTGGTTCACGAGGTATTCGAGCTGCTCGCGAGAACTGATGACTTCGACGTGCCTGTGCTCGCGCGTTATCAGCTTGGCGTAGAGATAGCTGATCAGGATCTTGAGGACCGCGGCAATTGGCACGGCCAGGATCAGGCCGAGGATGCCACCGAGTGTGGTGCCGACCACGACGCAGAAGATGACCAGGAGCGGGTGGAGATGGACGAAGCGCCCGATCACCGTCGGAATCACGAAGGCATCCTCGGCCTGCCGAAGGGCGAAATACGCCAGCCCGATCACGACCGCCAAGCCAACGTGGGACCAGCCGAACGGCGTCGTGTCCTGGAAGATGCTGACCGTGACCGCGATCGCGCCGGCGATCCATGGTCCCACCAGTGGGATGAGCTCGAGGAACCCGGTTGCGATGGCAATGATCAGTGCGTACTTGACCCCGAGCACGCTCAGCACCGCGAATGAGGCGGTGGACATGATCAGCACGAGCAGGGCCTGGCCGCGCAGGTACGCGCCAAGCGTCGAATTGATCTCGGCTATCAGCCGGTCGAACTCGGCGTGGTACTTGCGGTTGAGCGCGGCGCGGAAGGCCATCACGAAGCGGTCGCCGTGGACGATGAAATAGAAGGATGCGACGAGGTAGATCAGCAGCTCGACGGCGATCGAGAAGGTGCTGAAGAGGACGGGAAGCGCGGCCTTGCCGAGCGTGTTCGCGATCTCCGTCCCGATTTCGTCCAGCCGCTCGTTGATGTAGGTGCTGTCGATGCCCATTTCATCGAGCCGGCCCTGCTGGTTGTCGTTGATCCAGGTCTCGATGTTGTCCGAGATCTTCGGAATCTCGTCGTTGAACTGGCTGATCTGATCGACCAGGACCGGACCGAAGTTGATCGCCAGGATGGTCAACATCAGGCCGATCATCGCGTAGAGCCAGAGGGTAATCAGCGGCTTGGGCAGGCGGGTGCGCCGGTGGACCATGCTGACGAACGGGTGGAGTAGGTAGGCGGTGATGATGGCCCAGGCGAACGGTCGCAGCGCATTGGCCGCTTCGAGGAGCAGGACTGCGCCGGCGATGACGCCGATCCAGATGACGATCGTCCGCCCACGAGGAGAAAGGCTCACTTCCATGAATCAACTCGCCTTGCGAGGAGTGGGCTGCGGCGGCACGATTTAATCAGTCCTGGTATTTCCCAGCGCGCAGATTCTAACAGAGCGTGACGAGGTAATCCGGATTCCGGGGCTATTTTGGTCCGTATACTTTGGCCGGAATTGATTCGCTTTTTTCCGGAGGCCCTTTTGGATTTCGACCAGTTCGAGCACCTGAATTTTCGCTTGCCCGGCCCGACGCCGTTGCCGCCGAGTGTGCGAGCGGCGATGGACCGTCCGGCAATCCACCACCGGGGGCCGCTGCTCAAGTCGACCATGCGCTCGATCCTCGCGCGCTTGAAGGAGATTCATCGGACCGAGCAGGATGTCCTCGTCTGGCCGGGAAGCGGGTCGGCGGGGTGGGAGATTGCGATCACCAACCTGCTCTGCCCGGGCGATCACGTTGTGGTTACCGTTTGCGGCGACTTCGGCGAGCGGTTCGCGATGGTCGCCGGGAAGCTCGGACTGGTTGTGCACCGGGTCGAGAAGCCGTGGGGCGAAGCGGTCCTTCCGTCAGAGCTCAGGGGCGTCCTTGAGTGCGTGCCGGAGTGTCAGGCGGTCCTGATCACGCACAACGAAACCTCAACCGGCGTGACCAACCCGTTGCCGGAGCTTGCCGCCGTGGCGCGGGATTTCGGCGCCCTGACCATCGTCGATGCGGTCAGCTCGGCCGGAGCACTGCCGCTCGAAGTGGACGCGTGGGATCTCGATTTCGTCATCTCCGGTTCGCAGAAGGCGTGGATGTGCCCACCCGGTCTGGTGATCTGCGCGATCGGCAAGCGGGCCTGGCCGGCGTATGACGCCTCGACCTATCCGCGCTACTTTTGGGACATCGCGTCCGCGCGAAAGTCGGCCGCCGAAGGCATGACGCCGACGACACCGCCGCTGCAGATGCTCTTCGCGCTCGACGCCGCTCTCGACCTGATGATAGACGAAGGAATTGACGCGCTGTGGGCCCGTCATCGAGCGCTTGGGGAGTACGCGCGGGGTCGCGTTCGTGACCTCGAACTCGATCTGCTGGCCGATGCGGCGTATGCCTCGGACTCGTTGACGGCTATTCGCGTTCCGGACGGGTTGTCAGCGCGCGCGATCATCGACGCGATGGTCGCCAATTACCGGGTCATGCTTCAGGCAGGGCAGGGCGCCATGACGGATCAGGTCCTGCGGGTCGGCCACATGGGTTGGGTGATCGAGGACGACCTCGTGGAGGCGTTCGACGCACTGGGCGCGACGCTGGAACGGCCGGAGTTTCAGTTCAGATAAATCCGGGTTTCGCTTATTGTCATGCAAGGGTGAGCGCGCGTATACTTGTTGACTGTGTCTTTTCGCGACGCGCGAATTTTTGTTGTCCCCGTCGGCTGTTCGGTGGATTCAGGGTTCGGGCGCATTCTATTGACAGGTTGCGAATCTCTTGATGACTGAGACTGATTCGAGTGTGATGAGCGGAGCCGATGAGACCACTCAGACGCTTTCCCTCATGGAAGAGTTTCTCAACGACCCGAGTCTTGAGTACAAGTCGCTTAAGTATGGCGATGTCATGGACGGGGTCATCATGCGGATCGACCGCGATGAGATTCTCGTCGACATCGGATCGAAGTCTGAGGGGATCGTACCGTCGCGTGAATTCTCCAGCCTGAACAGCGAGGAGAAGGGCGAGCTCTCGATTGGAGACACCGTCCTCGTCTTCGTCGTCCAGCCCGAGAACCAGGAAGGTCAGGCGGTCGTCTCGATCGACCGGGCGCGGCAGGAGAAGAGCTGGCGTCGACTCCAGGAGCTCTACGAGGCGAACGAGTCGATCCAGGCCGAAGTTACCAACTACAACAAGGGCGGTCTGCTTGTAAACCTCGACGGCGTGCGTGGATTCGTGCCGGCGTCGCAGGTGACCGAGATTCGCGGCGGCGACGATGCCAGCAAGCAGGCCGATATGGCCAAGCTGATCGGCAGCAAGCTGAACCTCAAGGTCATCGAGATCAACCGCCATCGCAACCGGCTGATCCTTTCCGAGCGCCAGGCCATGCAGGAGCGGCGCGACGAGATGAAGGAGAAGCTGATCGAGGAGCTGAAGGAGGGCGAGGTCCGGCACGGACGCGTCTCCTCCATTTGCGACTTCGGCGCCTTCGTCGACATCGGCGGCGCGGACGGACTCGTCCACCTCTCCGAGCTCTCGTGGAGCCGGGTGCGCCACCCAAGCGAAGTGCTCAAGGTCGGCCAGGAGGTCGATGTCGCGGTCCTCGGCATCAATCCGCAGGAGCGCAAGATCGCACTCTCGCTCAAGCGGACGCAGGCCGAGCCGTGGAGCCAGGTCGGCGACAAGTACGAGGTCGGCCAGCTTGTTCGCGGCACGATTACGCAGCTTGCCAACTTCGGCGCCTTCGCTCGGATCGAGGACGGCATCGAGGGTCTGATCCACGTCTCCGAACTGACCGACGAGCGGATCACGCATCCGAAGCAGATCGTCAAGGAAGGCGACGAGCTCATCCTGCGCATCATCCGGATCGACCCGCAACGCCGCCGCATGGGCCTCAGCCTCCGCCGCGCGCTCGACACGCCGGACCAGGAGCTGATGGCGGTCTTCGGTGAGGACGTGCTCGCCGAGCGCGACCAGATCGTGGCCAACATCAATGCTGCGCTCGAAGCCGAGGGCATCGAGCCGGGCAGTGGTCGCGAGGATGAGGAAGAGGAGGAGACGGTTGAGGCTCCCGCCGCCGAAGCTGCGGCCCCGGTTGCCGATAACGTCCAAAGCCTCATCTCCGAGTCGGCCAATGGCGACCAGCCGATGAGCGCAATGCAGGCGGCCTTTGCGGCTGCCGGCGCGATCAACGACGAAGCGACTGAGGCGACTGGAGAGCCTTCGAGTCTTGAATCGGCGACGGATAACGTCGAAGCTGCCAAGGCTGAGCTTGTCGCTGCTGAGGAGGCAGGTGCCTCCGATGAGCAATTGAGCGAGGCGGCCGACGCGGTGGATGCCGCGGCCACTGAGCTGGAGGCGGCCACGGCTGCTGTCCAGGAGTCGGCCGAGGGCGAGACCGCCGCGGGCGACACCGTGGAGAACGCCGGCGAGTAATCAACTGCCAGAGTGGGCAGTTGACCGGTTGACAACCGGAACGTACCGTTAATTCAGACAGTTAGAGAGGGCAGGAGCGCAAAGCTCCTGCCCTGCTTGATTCAAGAGTAGACCTTAATTGATTCGGGAGTAGAATGGAATTGTTCGATTCGCGTGTAGTGTGGTCATAGAGTAGAGAGAGTACGTCCGGGTACTCCCTCATCCCGTATGCTTAGATAGAAGATAGGAACGCCTCGCCAGTAACCGATCCGATGGCGTTTGCGATTTGGGAGAGCCGCAGTAATGGCACAGTTTGATAAGTTCACCGAACGCGCACGCAAGGTGTTGCAGCTCGCCCAGGAAGAAGCCCAGCGATTCAACCACAACTACATCGGCACTGAGCACCTGCTGCTCGGTCTGGTGCGGGAAGGGGACGGAGTCGCCGCAAGGGTGCTCAACAACATGGGCGTCCAACTTCCCAAGGTCCGCTCCGCCGTGGAGTTCATCATCGGCCGGGGTGAGGGTGCGGTGATCGGCGACATCGGTCTGACCCCGCGCGCCAAGAAGGTGCTCGAGTTGGCGGTCGATGAGGGCCGGCGCCTCAATCATCACTACATTGGCACAGAGCATCTCCTGCTCGGCCTGGTCCGTGAAGGCGAGGGCATTGCCGCCGGCGTGCTCGAGTCGCTCGGCGTCAACCTCGAGAAGGTGCGGGCGCAGGTGATGCAAGTCGTCAGCCAGTCCAGCACGCAGGCGCAGACCAAGACCCAGACCAAGACCCCATATATGGACGCCCTCGGATTCGATCTGACCGAAGCGGCGCGCATGAACAAGCTCGGACCGCTGATCGGTCGCGAGAACGAGATCGAGCGCGTCATGCAGATTCTTTCTCGCCGCACCAAAAACAACCCGGCCCTGATCGGGGAGCCGGGTGTCGGCAAGACGGCGATCGTCGAGGGCTTGGCCCAGCGGATCGTGACCGGCGACGTTCCCGAGACATTGCAGAACAAGCGGCTGGTCGCGCTCGATATCGGCGCGCTCGTCGCCGGCACCAAATACCGTGGCGAGTTCGAGGAGCGGCTGAAGAAGATCGTGGCTGAGGTCAAGGAGACCGGTTCGATCCTGTTCGTCGATGAGCTGCATACGCTCGTCGGCGCCGGTGCGGCAGAGGGCGCGGTCGACGCGGCCAACATCCTGAAGCCGGCCCTCTCCCGTGGCGAACTTCAGACCATCGGCGCGACGACGCTCGACGAGTATCGCAAGTACATCGAGCGGGATGCCGCGCTCGAGCGGCGCTTCCAGCCGATCCAGGTCGACGAGCCGAACATCGAGGAGACGTACCAGATCCTGACCGGCGTGCGCCCACTCTATGAGGAGCATCACCGGCTCAAGATCAGCGACGAGGCCCTCAAGGCCGCGTCCGCCCTGGCCGCACGGTATGTGACCGACCGGTTCATGCCCGACAAGGCCATCGACCTGATCGACGAGGCATCGTCGCGCGTTCGGCTTCGCCGTTCGGCCGCTCCTCCCTCCTACAAGGAGGCGATGGCCGGCCTGAAGTCGATCCAGCGCGAGCTCGACGAGGCAATCAACAACCAGGAATTCGAGTTGGCCGCGGAGCTCCGGGACCGCGAGAAGAAGCTCAAGGCCCGAATGGACCAGCAGGAGCAGGCCATCCGTGACGAGGCGGCCGAAGAGGAAACTTACGTCACTGAGGAAGATATCGCGCAGGTTGTCTCGATGTGGACCGGTATCCCGGTCTATCGGATTGCCGGCGAGGAATCCGAGCGGCTCCTGAAGATGGAATCCGCGATGCACGAGCGGATCATCGGCCAGGAAGAGGCGATCACCACGCTCGCCAAGGCTGTCCGCCGGGCGCGCGCCGGACTCAAGGATCCGAAGCGGCCGATCGGGAGCTTCATCTTCCTCGGCCCGACCGGCGTCGGCAAAACCCTCGTCGCCAAGGTGCTCGCCGAGTTCATGTTCGGCTCGGAAGACCACCTGATCAAGATCGACATGTCCGAGTTCATGGAGCGTCATTCGGTCGCCCGGCTTGTCGGCGCGCCTCCGGGTTACGTCGGCTACGAGGAGGGCGGTCAACTGACCGAGGCCGTGCGGCGCAAGTCGTACTCGGTGATCCTGCTCGATGAGATTGAGAAGGCGCATCCCGAGGCGTTCAACATGCTCCTGCAGATCATGGAGGACGGGAACCTCTCGGACGCCAAGGGTCGGAAGGTCGACTTCCGCAACACGATCATCATCATGACCTCAAATGTCGGGGCCGATCAAATCTCGCGCGAGATGAATCTCGGCTTCGCCATGAAGGAATCGAACGACAAAGTTCGCGAGCGCGAGTACGGCCAGATGAGCGACAAGGTCATGGGGCAGCTCAAGCAGATGTTCCGGCCGGAGTTCCTGAACCGGATCGACGCGACGATCGTCTTCCACTCGTTGTCGAAGGAACAGATCCGGGAGATCGTCGAGCTCGAGCTGAAGCGGGTGCGCGAGCAGCTGACCGAACAGGGCATCCGACTCGATGTCTCAACTGAGGCAATGGACCTGTTGGGCGAGCGCGGCTACGATCACACCTATGGCGCCCGGCCGTTGCGGCGGATTATCCAGAACCTGATCGAGGATCCGCTGGCCGAGGGCCTGCTCGACAGCCGGTTCGCCGAGAATTCGACGATCCGGGTCGAGGTCGAAGACGACTTGCTGAAGCTCGTCCCGGTCGAGGAGCTCGCGGCAGTCAGTTAGCGCAAATCGACTTTCCGAATGACGAACGGGGTCCCAATCGGGACCCCGTTTTTCGTTTCAGAGGAGGTCGCGTATCGCGAACACATGTACTAAACTTGCACAATTACGGGCATCGCTGAAGATCGGGTGACCATGGCCAAGGCTTCCGCAAAATCGACCTACGTCTGCCAGCAGTGCGGGTTTGTCAGCCCGACAATGCTCGGTCGGTGCCCGAGTTGCCGAACCTGGGACTCTCTGGTGGAGACCATCGCGCCATCTCAATCCTCCGGCGCCCGGGCGGCCAACCGGACGACCGGCGCGACTCCGGTGCGGCTCGGTGACTTGCATACGAGCACAATCGCGCGGCTGCCGGTCGAGATCGCGGAGCTGAACCGGGTCCTCGGCGGGGGATTCGTGCCGGGATCTCTGGTCCTGCTCGGCGGGGATCCGGGTATCGGCAAGTCGACTCTTGTGCTCCAGGCAGCGACCGATATCGCCCGCACCGGGGCATCGGTGTTGTATGTCTCGGGTGAGGAGTCGGCCGAGCAGATCAAGCTCCGTGCGGACAGGACCGCGCTCGGCCACGACACGTTGCTGGTGCTGACCGAGACCGACATTTCGGCCGTGCTGGATGCGGCGGAGCGGGTCCGGCCGGCGCTGCTGATCGTCGACTCGATCCAGACTATGTCGACGCCTGAGTTGGAGTCGGCGCCGGGCAGCGTCTCGCAGGTGCGGGAATCGGCGGCGCGTGTCATGGCCTGGGCGAAGTCGACCGGCACGCCGGTGGTGCTCATCGGACACGTGACCAAGGAGGGCGCGATCGCGGGACCGCGCGTGCTCGAGCATTTGGTCGATGCCGTGCTCTACCTGGAAGGCGATCGCTTTCACCAGTTCAGGATCCTGCGTGGGGTCAAGAATCGCTTTGGTTCGACCAACGAGATTGGCGTTTTCGAGATGGACAATTCCGGACTCGTCGAGGTGCGGCATCCGTCCGAGGCATTCGTCGGCGACCGCAACGCCAATGCGGCCGGCTCGGTTGTGACGGTCACACTCGAGGGGACGCGGCCGATCCTGATCGAGTTGCAGGCGCTGGTCGCGTCGTCCGCGCTCGAGAATCCGCGGCGCGTGGTCAGTGGTGTCGACCTGAACCGGATCCACCTCTTGGCAGCAGTGCTCCAAAAGCGGGCCAGCCTTTCGTTGGGCAGCCAGGACATCTTTGTCAATGTGGTCGGCGGTTTGCGGGTCGATGAGCCGGCGATCGATCTTGCCCTGGCCCTGGCGATCGGGTCGAGTTTGAAGGAGCGACCAGT
>DASQCG010000365.1:0-4947 GCA_035634825.1 Thermomicrobiales bacterium
TACCCGGGACATTTACTTATACGGTGCCCAGCGGCGAGAGTTTCGTGACGTTCATCTGGAACGCCACCAAGAACAATGTCCGCATCACGGGAGCGACCGCGAACTGGACAGTGAGTTGCACCCCGGCTACGTAAGGCAAACGAGCGCGCTTTGAATGCACTGGGCCGGGGATTCTTCCCTGGCCCAGTGTCTTGTGTCGGAACACGTGTCAAGCCGTGAACGCACCCAAACTCCGCCGACCGTTCCGCGTGCTACGGTAGGTCAATGACGACTGGCAATGGTCGCACCGGCGATTGAAGCAGAGGAGGATACCGTGGCGTTCGAGATCGATACGTCGACCACATTCGGAGCCGATGTCATCAAGCGGCTCGAAAACCAGAAACTGGCCTGGCTGACGACCGTGGACAGCAACGGCACGCCGCAGCCGAACCCGGTCTGGTTCATCTGGGATGGCGGCGTCATCTTTATCTTCAGCAAGCCGAATCAGGCCAAGCTGAACAACATCCGGCGCTCCGATCGCGTCGCGGTCAACCTCGAAGCCACCGCCGACGAGGAGCACATTACGATCTTCACCGGCCAGGCCGAGATCATCGACCGCGCCGATCTGCCCGACGGCATCCTCGATCGCTACGCCGAGCGGTATGCCCAGGGCATGAAGGGGATCCAACTGACCCGCGCGGAGTACGAGGCGGCCTACACCATCCCGATCCGCTTCACCCCGGCAAAGCTCCGCGGCTGGTAGAGATCGTCGACCGCATGCGTCAGTCCTCAACAGTTCCGTTCGGTCGCGGCGTTGGCTTCGGCACGTCAGGCTCCTCTCCGCGCCCGAAGGCAAGCGCGGCGACATCAATCGGCGCGTCCGACTCCGCGGGCATGAGGTACCTGGCGTCGTCCCGCAGGGAGGCGCTGACTCCACCTCCCCGGTAGCTGTACCGGACCAGGTACAGGGTCACGACAAAGACAATCACGGGAGCCACGATCATGACTGCCTGCGAGCCGATCAGGGTGGCGACCAAGCCGACGAGCAGGACAACCACCAGCGTCAGCATGTTCTCGAGCATCTCTTCGATGCCAAACGTCGCGCCCTGGGCAACCGGCGGGACGCGCCGGTTGATGTAGGTCTGCGCCGCGGCTCCCGTCACCACCGAGCCAAAATTCGTCGGCGCGGCGATCACGCCGGCGGCCAGCACGAGCTGGTTGAACTCCACGCCGAACAGCTCGAGTAGCCGGAGCGGATTCGCCCAGGCGACGAATGGCGCGACGACCCCGATGATGCCGAAGCAGATCATGCCGCCAACCATAGTCCCGACGCCGATCATCGCCAGCTTCCGCTCCCCCCAGTGATGGATGAAGCGGGGCCCGAAGACGGCTCCGACCAGGTAGCCGATCCCTGCCGGCGCGAAGATATAAATCGCGTTGGCCGGGTCCGAGTTGAGCACGTCCTTGACGTAGAGGGGAATCAGATTATTGAAGGCCTCGAACATCGCGACGACCGTGGCGCCGACGAGCACGATCGAGCCGATCTGCTTGTTGCGGAACAGCCACTCGCCACATTGCCGGATCGAGAGCGCCTCCGGCTTCCAGTTGACCTGCGTAACCGCCTTCGCGAGGGTCGTCCCCTTTTCCCTGGCCGGCAGGCGCCAAGTCCGCAGCGCACCGAGCGCATAGAGCACGCCGGCGACGTAGATCACGACGTCGATGCTGGTTGTCTTGATCAGTATCGGGGCCAGGAATGAGGAGCCGATCGCCGACGCAAATCCACCGGTGATGTTGACCAGTGCGCTCGTCGTCGCGAGCTCCTCCGTCGTGGAGACAAGCGCAACCATCGCCTTGACGCTCGGCGTGACAAGCTGGGAGAGGGCGCTGGTCAGGAACATCAGAAGCATCAGGGTACCGACACCGGTGCCCAGGAAGGACGGAATCAGGAAACACAGCGCGGCCTGCATCACGAACGCGATCAGCATCGCCGTGCGCTTGGACAGTAGGTCGGCAAGCACGCCGGCCTGGACCGCGAAGAGCAGGGCGGCCAGGAACTGGGCTGAATTGACAAGCGAAATCTGGAACTGGCTCGCACCCGAGCGGGCAAGGTACGTGATGGCGCCGTAGCTCAGCGTCGACATGCCCATCCTGGTTGCCATGCGGGAGATAACCAGGATGCGGGCGTCGACCTTCTGCGCGATGGCGCGATACCCGACGGGTCGCTCCGCCAACGCCGCATCAGATTTCGCAACGGCCGCCGTAGACACCGCGGTTCCTCCCCAGGACACGTGTCAGTTTCGCGGCAACAGGTAGCCGAGAAGGCGTCGGCAACCCGGAAAAGTCCGGGTTGCCAACCCTGATTGCACCGATGCCTCAGCCGAACGCCGCCCCTTCGAGGGCGGGCGAGGGCTCGATAACCGGTAGTCGCACCATCCGGAACGAGAGCGCCAGGCCGACCAGACCGGCGATCAACGGCACCAGCAGGGCGATCTGGAGCGACCGCGGCCTCGCGTCGTTGTTGATGTCAGTGATCTCGTCCTGGGTCGCTTGAGGCTGCCCGACAAGCAACTCCTGGAGCTGCGTGTTGCTCATCACCTGGGCGTCGTGTTCAAGCACGTCCGCGACCCGTTGCTGCTCCGCCGGGGTCAGAACGTCGCTGGAATTCGCCATGTCGGTAAAGAGGAAGGAGAGGGCTCCGAGCATCACCGCGCCGGCCAGGGCGAGACCGAACGAGAGTCCGAAGTTGCCGGCCGCGGAATTGACTCCGGCCGCCTCGCTGACCCGTTCTTCCGTGATCGGCGCCAGCGTGAAGTTGTTCAGTTGCGACACGAGCAAGCCCAGTCCCGCGCCGGCGATGATGAGCGGGATCGTCAGGTACCAGCCCGAATCCGCCCGCGGCACGATCGGGATCAGGATCAGCATTCCTGCCGAGAGGAGCGCGAAGCCCGCCCGGATGATGACCGCGGCAGGTCTCTTGCCGGCCCGGCGCCCGGCCGCCAGTGCGACCACGAACATGCTCAGGGAGAGCGGTGCGATCGACAGGCCCGCCTCCAGGGCGTTGTACTCCAGCACCATCTGCAGAAAGATCGGCAGCACGATCATTGTGCCGCCCAGCGCGGTTTGCTGCAGCATCTGGGAGGAGATACCCACCCGGAAATGGGGCGAGCTAAAGAGGTCCGGATCGAGCAGCATCAGTTTCGACTCGGCCTTGCGCCGTCTGAGCCAGTATGCGAGCCCGGCAAGCGAGAGTGCGCCGATGGCCAGAAGCAGGCCGACGTAGCCGCCTCCCTCTTGCCAGACCAGGATGCCGAGAACGATCCCGCCCATGCCGAGAACCGAGAGCACGGCGCCGACGTAATCGATGCCGCGCTCACCGGTGTACGGGACGTCTTTGATGAGACCAAGTCCCGAGAGCACGATGGCGATGATGACCGCCTCGAGCAGAAAGCCAACTCGCCACGAGAGGTACGTCGTAATGAAGCCGCCAATGAGCGGCCCGACCGCCGCGGCAATCGCCGCCGCCGCGCCGACCAGCGCGTAGACCTTCGCGCGCGACTTGCCATCGAAGTTACCGTGGATCAGCGATTGCATCGCGGGGAGGAGGAGCGCGGCGCCAAGCCCGCCGAAGATGGCCCAAAAGATGATGACGGGCGTCAGGCTCTGCGCCAGAGTCATCGCGATGGCGCCAACCGCGTAGGCGAGGAGGCCAATCGTGTAGGCCCGCTTGCGGCCGATCAGGTCGCCGACCTTGCTGTTGATCAGGATGAACGCGGCTGAGACGAGCGCCTCCAGCGCGATGGTCGATTGGACGCCACTGACTGTCGTGTCGAGGTCCTTCACGACGGCCGAGATCGACACGTTCATGATGGACGTGTCGACGACCAGCACAAACATGGCCATCGCGAGCAGGATGGCCAACCGCGGGTTGCTCACCTGCTCCTCTTCGACTGCTGCGGACACGTTGGAACTCATCGCGACTCCCTTGTGGTCCGCATGTCACCGCGTGCGGGCCGGCGAAAGGCGCAGACTACACAGGACGTTCAATCCAACCTTTTTGATCGTATACCATTCGTGCCGCTGCTCAATGGTCCAGAACCGGCCCGGATCGGCCCATATTGAGACCACGTGCATCGCAGGTGGTGCGGAACATTGAGCGGCACGCGGATCGTCGCGAATAGCTGTGCATCCGCAGAGCCCCGGCCAGTGTGATTGCACCGTGGACCGGGAAAACGAATCTGGAAGGGGAGTTGCGCTATATACGCCGCGATAACAACCTGGACGTTGGATCGGGAGCTGACGGGGCAGCAGGCAGCCGCACTGTGCCGTGACGTCATGACGTCGAATCTGACAGCCGCCCTGGGAGAGGGCATGCTCGACGCGATCATGCTTCACTTCCCGCCTGACTGCGTCGTCGGCATCGCGATTTACGCCACTGTAGACGACGCCTTCGCGGCCGGACGAAGGACCCGGGACAGGGTTACCGCCCAATGCGGCACGACGCTTCGGCAGGAGCGCCGTGTGGTCGGGGTGCTCTTTCACTCATTGCTGCCCGACGAAAGCGATCTGGCCTGGCGCGCGGAAGCGCAGGCTATGCATGCCACGTTGGCCACATGGCGGGTGGGTCCGGAACTGCGCTCGGACGGAGATCTGGAGCGCTTCATAGCCGAGGGGTACCGGCGCTTCGAGCCCAAGATTCGCAGCCTGGGGCTGATCGATGGAATGGTCATCAGGTACGCGGACGACGAGCTGGTGGTACTCAATCTCTATGCCGACCCGGTTGAAGGAGAGTCCGCACACGCCGAGGCAATGACAGTGGTGGCCGAATATGCCGCGGGATACATGGAGCGGATCTCGACGCAAACTGGTCAGGCCTTCGATCTCCCACAGCTGCTCGCCCGTCCGTCGGCCGGCCAGAACTTTCGGGCACCGGAGCGGGATACGCCCGGCAACTGATCAAGATGCCGCGAC
>DASQCG010000366.1:0-11894 GCA_035634825.1 Thermomicrobiales bacterium
GAGTTATCGCCGTCGTTCGCCTGGATGATCTGACGGCCGCAATCGATGTGACAAAGGCCCTGGTGGCGGGTGGTGTGACCGCTGTCGAGTTCACCTTCACCAATCCACGGGCGGGACAGGCGATCGAGGCCGTGCGGGCGGAATTGGGCGATCAGGCTCAAATCGGAGCCGGTTCGGTCCTTGATTCGGAGACTGCGCGCATCGCCATTCTGGCCGGAGCCCAGTACATCGTCACGCCAACGTTCAAGCACGCAACGGTCGAGCTCTGCAATCGATATGGGATTCCGACCGTCATCGGCGCATTTACCGCGACGGAAATGCTCACGGCGCAGGAAGCGGGAGCCGACTACATCAAGGTCCATCCGGCCAGTCTGGGCGGACCGAAGTACTTCAAGGACATACTCGCGCCGCTTCCTTTCCTCAGGCTCATTCCGTCCGGCGGTGTCACGCCTGACAATGCGGCCGATTTCATTCGGGCCGGCGCTGTTGCGGTGGCTATGGGCAGCAATCTGGTCGACGGCAAGACCGTCGCGGACCGCGACTGGCAGACAATCACCGCGCGCGCAGCTAGCTTGAGCAAGGCGATCGCCGAGGCAAAATCCGGTCGCTAGCCGGTTTGGGGATGGAGCGCGAGGTCGGCGCTCTTTATCGCCTGCGCAACCGAGAGCGGCGTCAGCTGCACGTCGCGAACGATTCCCTGCGCGTCGATGAAGATGTGGGTCGGGAAGTTGTTGATCTGATAACTCTTCCCGATGTGCTCGCGGGACGGATCCGAGAGGATCATGAACGAGACATCGTTCTGCGCCGCGTACAGATACGCGTCCTGGATCGGCTCATCGAGACTGATTGCCAGCATCACGATGCCGCTGCCTTCGAGTTGCTGGTACGCCTCCTTGAGCTCAGGCATCTCTGCGCGGCAGGGCTGGCACCATGACGCCCAGAAATTCAGCCAGACCGGTTGGCCCTTGAACTCGGACAGCGAGACGAGCTCAGGCTGGAGCTGGGCATTGAGTCGATAGGCTTGCAGGTCGGGCGCGGCCTCCCCGACGCGGGGCAAGAACTTGGCGTTGACCCCGCCGCCTCCGATATTCGAGAAACCCTCGCGGCCGCCGACGAGCAATGCACCGGCGACCAGGACCACCGTCACCGCCAACGCCAGGGCGATACGGATGACCTTCGCCTTGTCGTCGAGAGGAGCGTCGGCGGTTCGAGCTGTCACGTCCTAGACGCCACCATATGCATGCAAGCCGCCGAAGAAGTAGTTCCCGTAATACGTGAACATCACGGCGGCGAACCCGAACAGCAGGATGATCGCGCTCCGGTTTCCGCGCCAGCCACGGAGCGATCGGGTGTGCAGGTACACGCCGTAGACGAGCCACGTAAAGAGCGCCGCTGTTTCCTTCGGATCCCACGACCAGTACGAGCCCCAGGCCCGGTAGGCCCAGATCGAGCCAAGCACGAGCACCAGTGACAGGAACGGGAAACCGATCGTGACAGCGCGGAATGCGATGTCATCGAGCATCTCCGGGCTGGGCAGCCAGGCGACGCGCCGGTTCTGCTGGATCAGGAACAGGATCGCCGCCGCAAACGAGACCGCGAATGTTGCGTAGGCGAAGATCGCGCTGGATACGTGGGCGGTCATGAGTGGCTGGTGTTGCAATGCCGGGATGAGGCCGTCGACCTCTCGCAGATCGCCAGGCAACGTCCAGACGTACGCGGCCATACCGAGGGCCACCGGGGCCACGATTGCACCAAGTTGCTTGACTTCGTACCAGCGCTCGAACAGGGCGTAGATGAGCGTTATCGCGAAGACGAAGCCGAGCGAAAACTCGTACATGTTGCTATACGGGCCGCGACCGGCTGCGATGCAACGGGTCAGCACCGAAAGTCCCTGGAAAAAGACGGTGAACCAGAGAAGCATCGTGGCGAACCGCGAAAAGTGCTCGGAGCCCGGTGCGTACTCCGCCGTTGTCGACGTGAAGGTTGCGCCCTCAGGCGTTGCCATCGCGGACCGCCGGACGCGAACCCGGCCGGCGGCGAAGAGGAGGTAACAGATTGTCGAGCCAGCAAGGGCTATTGTCGCAGCCGTGAAACAATAGAACGAGAGCTTGACCAGACCTTCCAAGGTCGATCCTCCTTAACTCGCCGCGCTGTCTGACGCAGCCCGAACGGATTGTAGACCTTCGGCCCGTTCGCGAAGTTGCCAGGCACCACCGGATTGACTATTGATGCCCGTTGCTAACTGTTCGAACGATCGACGTGCGCTCCAGTCGCGTTTCGCCATCGGCGCCATCGCCGCCACCGAGCCGCCAGACGTGCGCGACGAGACGATCGCGCGAACACGGCGATGCGGGAAGTAGAAGACGATCGCCAATCCACCGATCATTAAGAGTGCGGCGGCCCAGAAGATCGGGATGCCAGGATTGTTGGCAACCTGCATCAAAGACCACTGGCTTTCCCGCACGAAGGTGATATTGAGCCCGTCGACCGACGTGGGCTGCCCTTGCGTGATCACTGAGTTTGGCGGCATGACGTTCGGATCGCTTTGGCCCCGCAGGTCCTGCACAACGACCGAGATCTGACCGCTGCGCAACTTCAACTTATCGAGCTCTGGCGCATTGAATGGATTTGAATCGGGCGTGATGACGAAGAGTCGCTTCTGCACCGGGACCAGGTCGATCACGCCCGCGGGCGCGTCCGGATTACCTGGGGCGATGAAATCGAGCCCGACTGGGAGCGCGCTGTCGTACAGCGTGTTGCCGGCCGCGTCGGTGACCTTGAGGACGACCGCGGGACCGAATGAGGACTGGTAGATCACGGTCGAGCCATACGTCATCGGATGGTTGACGGTAATGGATTGGCGCTTGACCTCGTGGTCGCCCTTGTAGAGAACGAGATCGCTCCGGTACTCCCGGGCCTGGCCGGTCTCGTCGTAGCTGTCCTGGAATTCGTCGAGGTAGACGCTCAGGCCGGTTCCATGACCGATCGCTTCGGTAGTCTTCTCGGCAACGACGAACTGGTTGTCGCGGAAACCGTAACGACTTCCGACAATGCCACCGATCAGGACCATGATCAGCGCCAGGTGGAACGGAAAGGTGCCGAGTTTCCCGAATCGATAGCGGTCCGCGTAGATGTGCGTTTCCCCGTTGTGCTCCTCGGTGATGACCCGATATCGCCGACTGGAGAGCGCGGACTGGACATCCGCCGCCAGCTCGTCGCGTGACTTGGCGGACGTGGTGGCGAGGCTGACCTCAGCGTTGCGGATGAAGCCGTGCGTCGTGCGGATCGTCGGATGGGCGATGGACTGCCACAGTCCCGGCGCGCGGTTGAGTGTGCAGATCGTGATCGCGATCGCCAGAACACCAAGAATGGCTGCGAAGGGCAGCGACTTGAACACATTCCACGCATACCAGCGGTCGACGATGCCTTGCGTTGCTGGAATCGCATTGGCGATCCATTGCGGGACCTCGCTCCCACGCAGGGTCCCGATCAGAACCAGGACGGCAAGGATCGAGACTTCCCAGATTGCCGCCCGGACTGAGCAGAAGAACCGCCAGATCCGATCGACGACGGCCTCGACAGGTCCCCGGCGATTGGCGACAGGTGGTTGGGCTGCGATTTCGGCCATATCGATGCGTTGCGTCCTTACGAGATCGCGGGCTCGATCGGCGCCCAGGGTGCGATCGAGACAATCCGCGCGAAGAGCTGCTGATAGATGCCGAGAATCATGATGATGCCAACCGCGAGCATGACCGCGCCGGCAACGCTGGCTGCGGATTCCGAGCGCGTGGCGATCCAGCCCAACCAACTTGTCGAGGCGCCTGCGATCGCGATCGCCAGGAACGGTATGGCCAGACCGGCGGAGTAGACGGCCAGCAAGCCTGCCGCATGGCCCGCACTCCCCTGGGAGAGCGCGAGCGTCAGGATCGCGCCCAGGATCGGTCCCGCGCAGGGCGTCCAGCCGGCCGCAAACGTCATCCCGACCAAGCCTGACGCGACGGCGTTACCACCGGTAGGCGCTGTGGACGTGAGCCGAACTGATCGACGCAGCCCGGGAATCTGGACGAGACCGATCTGATGCAATCCAAGTGCGATGAGCAGCAGGCCGCCGAGTTGCACAAGGAGCGTCTTTCGCTCGGCCATCAGGGTGCCCAGGACACCGAAGGCGGTGCCCACGAGGACGAAGACCAGCGAAAACCCCAGCACGAAGGCCGCCGCGTTGACGATCAGGGTTCGCCGGCGGTCCCGTGTGCGGTCGCTGGAGCCCATCAAATAGGCGACGTAAAGCGGGATCACCGGCAGAACGCACGGTGAGGTAATGGAGAGCACCCCCGCAACAAATGCAGCTGTATAGGAAACACTGTTCACGAGGCGTCACAATTCGCGGCGAGCGGGTAGAACGTCCGCACAATGGTACAGTCAACGGAATTATCCGTTGCGCTCTACGATGGCACACGTAGCATGGATTCCGAACCCGCCAGCACCAAGATGTCATCACGCGATCGCATCTACCGTTGCGACGCCGTCGTCCTGCGTCGCATGGACCTGGGCGAGACTGACCGCATCCTGACCTTGTTGACGGACCGGTTCGGAAAGATCCGCGTGATTGGCAAGGGGATCCGGCGTCCGACCTCGCGCCTCGGTCCGCACCTCGAGCTCTTCTCGACAACGCGTCTGATGCTCTCCCGGGCGCGCGAGCTTGATGTGATCACATCGGCCGAGACCATAGATCTTCATGCCGGCCTGCGATCCAACTTGAATGCACTCGGGGTCGCGTCACATTGCGCCGAGCTCGTCGACCGCTTCCTGGCCGACCGAGACGAGAACCGGGCGGTCTACCGTCTGATGGGCACGGCGCTTGAGCGACTGGATGCCGGAGCAAACCCGGATCGCGTGGCGCGCTGGTTCGAAGTCGCTTTGCTCGGGGAGATGGGCGTTCGACCGGAGTTGTTCAACTGCGTCGTCTGCGATCAGTCGGTCGAAGCCGAGCCGAATCGCTTTAGCGTCCGGCTCGGCGGAATTCTGTGCCGGGAACATGCGGACCGCGATATCAGCGCGATCGTGCTTTCTTTGGCCGCGCAGAAGGTGTTTCGCCTGTTGATCCGTGGCGACCTCGACGCGTTTCTCCAGCTGAATGTCTCGGACCCGGTCCTGCACGAGCTGGAGTCCGTGTTGACGACATTCATCACGCATCAACTCGAGCGTGACCTGAACAGTCTCAAAGTCATGCGCCGAGTCGGCGAATCGCTACCCGTCTGGGATGATTACAGGTCGACGAAGTAGGTCTGGCAGGCGCGGTCCAGCAGCTTCGGAGTCAGCACCGGTGGAATATTGTGATACCGGGCGATGCCGATCAACGTCCGCAAGATATCGCGCGGGTGGACCGACCGCAGCTCTCGTTTCGGCTTCACGTAGTACTCGCGCAGGAGATAGACGAGCCCGTTCTGGTCGAACGGAACACCAAGCGCATCGCATTGCCGCCGGAAGATCTCCCGATAGATATCCACCGACGGATTGGTGACGTGGATCTTGTTCTGGATACGGCGGAGGAATGCTTCGTCGACCAGGTCTTTTGGTTGTAGGTTCGTCGAGAAGACGATCAGCTGATCGAACGGGATCTCGATCTTCTTGCCCGTGTGCAGTGTCAGGTAGTCGACCCGCTTCTCCAGCGGCACGATCCAGCGGTTCAACAGCTGCCTGGGCGAGACCTGCTGGCGACCGAAGTCGTCGATCAGCAGCATGCCGCCATTTGACTTGAGCTGTAGTGGCGCCTCGTAGATGCGCGCGAACTTGTCGTAGACAAGATCGAGCCCTTCGAGCATGAGCTCGCCACCGGTGATGATCGCCGGGCGCTTGCAGAGCACGAAGCGGCGGTCGAAATCTGGCCGGCCGTTGACCGGGACCGGCACATGGTTGTGCAGGTCGAGGACTTTGATGATCTGACCATCGACCGTGAACGTGTGCGGGATGAGCACCTCACCGCCGAGGAGCGGAACGATGTGCTCGGCCAGCATCGTCTTGCCGTTGCCCGGAGGCCCGAACAGGAAGAGCGACCGGCCGGTGTTCACCGCCTGACCCATTGCATCCATGACATGGTCCTCGAGGACCAGGTCGGCCAAAGCTTCGCGAACCTCGTTCGGCCCAACGCGGACCGTCGAAATGGCCTGGGCCGCGATCACCTTGCGGTAGTGATCCACGGTGACCGGGGCCGGTCCCACGTAGGTCGTGCGCTCCAGGATCTGGTGAACGCGAACGACGCCTTTCGGTGTGATCGAGTACTGATAGGCAAGCTCGCCGAATCCGTTTGAGCCGGCCACTTCGATCAGTTCTTCCTTCTTGAGCACCATCAACGCGCGGTCGACGATGTTGTAGAAGGGAAGGCAGATATCGTCGGAGATGCTCTGAGCTGTGATCTGATTGTTGAAGTAAATGAACTTGAGGACCAGGTCAGTGATGGTCGACAAGTCGAGACCAGTCTGCTCAACGGACTGTGGCTCGCGTGCGACAGTTGCGGCCTCGGGTGCAGCCGCTCGTTCCAGGAGTCCGGTGGTCGCCATGTGGGATGAGGTCTCCTCACCAAATGCGTACTGAACAAGTTCGAATTCGGTGAGCGTCAGGATGTGGGACGCATTGCCCGCGCTCGATATCGTCTTCTTACTGATCAGGCTACTCCTGGCATAGCCCGTTTCACATAGCGCCAAAGTCCCGACGCCCGGTGCTACTCCTGTTCGGAAGTACGGTCGCCCACTGGTGCATTCAGGAGGGCGAGTCGATCCGCATCCGACATCCTGGATACAAGATCCGGGCGATTTTCGGCCGTGCGTAACAGGGCCTGCTCATGGCGCCATCGATTGATCTCCGCGTGGTTGCCGCTGAGCAAGACGTCGGGAACGCTGAGACCCCGGAAGGTAGCCGGTCGGGTGAAATGGGGGTACTCAAGGATACCTGCGGCGTGTGACTCTTCCGCGACCGATTCAGCCTTGATGACTCCGGGAATCAATCGCGTGACGCAGTCAATGACGACTGCGGCTGCCAGTTCGCCGCCGGTCAGCACATAGTCGCCGATTGACAATTCTTCGGCCGACAAGAGTGTGCGGACGCGGTCGTCAATTCCTTCATAATGACCGCAGATCAACAGGAGGTGTTCCTGACCCGCGATTTCGACTGCCAGGTCATGGTTCAGGACTTTTCCCGACGCAGAGAGGATGTACGTGCGGCCCGGTGACCCGTGCGTTTCGGCGATCCATTCCGCGCCCGAAACGATCGGCTCAGCCTTCATGACCATTCCGGGTCCCCCGCCATACGGGGTATCGTCGGCTGTCCGGTGGACATCGCTGGTCCAGGTCCGGATATCGTGGATATTGAGGTCGAGCGCGCCGGTCTGGCGAGCCCGTCCGACGATGCTGGCCGAAAGTGGCGCGTCGACCAGGTCGGGAAACAGCGTCAGAACGTCAACGCGCATCGACTGGGACCGCCAGGAGTTGTGCGATCAGCGGACCAGCGCCCACGAGTGAGTCGAGCACCAGATCGGGCTGCGGCCCACCGTCCGGTCGATCCACGCCTGCCTGGTTGAACCAGATCGTGCGCAGGCCGGCTGCGGAGCCGCCCAGGTGATCGAAGCGGAAGGAATCGCCAACATGGATGGTGTGGTCCGGCGCAACTCCCAATCGCTCACAGGCGACACGAAAAATCTCGGGCCGGGACTTGTAATAGCCCGAACTGGCCGATGTCGTCACGTCCGCAAAGAAGGCGCGCAGGCCGTGATGCTCCAGCGTCCATTCCAGGAAGTCGTGATGAACGGCGCTCGAGACGATGCCGACAGGAATGCCGAGTTCTGCGATGTGGCCGAGCGTGTCTCGGACGCCGTCGATGACTTCCGATTCTGCGACGAGCGTGAGGAAGAGGCGATCGACGATGGGACGGACCGCATCGCTTTGCACGACATATCCCATGCGACGGAAAGTCTCGAGCACCCCCTCCGTCGCGTCCAGTTCATTTCCGTGATCGATGACCTCGGCCCGCAGCGCCCGGTAGACCTCGGTCATCTCCTGGCGATTCTGTGGATCGGGGCCGGCGCCTGATTCCCAGAGCGCATGCGAGACCGCACCGGGCAGCCCGGCGACCTCGAGGTCAAACCACGGATCGCACCGGATGAGCGTGTTGTGAAAATCGAACGTGATCGCTGGTCGCATCGTGCCCCTTCCCATGTCAGGGTAGGGTACGGGACCGCTCAGTCCGCCGCCAACCGCGATCGCGAGTCTTCTGCCAGCCGTTCGAACTCAGGATCATTGATCGCCGCAAAGAACGCCTCTACGACACGCGAGTCGAACTGGGACCCGCTGTTCCTGCGAATTTCGGCGACGGCTGCCTCGAACGACAGCGCCTTCCGATATGGGCGGTCGGTTGTCATGGCGTCCAATGAGTCGGCGACAGCCATGATCCGCGCGCCAAGTGGGATACGGTCTCCGATCAGCCGGGATGGATACCCTCCGCCGTCCCACCGCTCATGGTGGTGGCGGATGAGTTCCACGCAGTCGCGGTATGCATGCATGCGGGCTATCAGGTCGGCCCCGATCGAAGCATGCGATTCAATGCTGCGGCGCTCTTCGTCGGTCAATGGGCCATTTTTGAGCAGCACCGCGTCGCGAACGGCAGCTTTGCCGATGTCGTGGATGCGAGCCGCACGCTCGAGCGTCGCCAATTCCTTTGCGGTCAACTCAGTCACATGCTGGGCTATTGCGACCGAGTAGATCGAGACGCGCTCGGAGTGGAACGCGGTGTAGGGATCCCGGAGCTCGAGGATGTCGGTCAGCGCGGCGAGCGTCGTCTGCGTATCAGTCTCAAGTCGCCAAAGTGCGCGAAGGGCCAGGTGCGAGCTGACCAGCGGAATCGCGAAAAAGAGGAGCGCAATCGGACTCTGGCTCCCAATCAAAGGTATGAACGCCGCCAGGACCGGAATGGTGAAGATGAAATTCTTGCCCCCCGACATGGTGTAGATCAACTTGAGGATTGGCTCCCGGCGAGCCAGCGAGGTGCCGACTACGACGGTGCCAAACTTGACGACGGAATGAAGGATCGCAACCACCAGGAACAAGACCGTCGTCCTGATCGAGGTCAGCGGATTCGCACCCGTCGGAACCAGGGCCCACCAGACAAGGCCGGCAACCGCCGCGGCCACAGCGGCAGAGGCCGCATTTTCCAGGGCCAGGCCCGCGTGTTTCCATTGCCGGTACGACGCGACGAAGGCGACCACGAGAATGATGGCGGGGCCATAGACCGGTCCCAGCCACAGGGACACGCCCAACCCGCAAATTGCGCCGACTGAGACCTGCGCGGTGCCCCAGCTGAACGGGAGCGAGACGATGAACAGCTCGCCGCCAATAACTAGCAGGATCGCGACAACGATTGAGATCGCCAAGTGAGAATCGGTGACCGGGTAATAACCTCGCGCAGCGGACATGAGGATCAACGCGACCGTCAACAGGGTAAGGGCCGGACCATACCAGCGCTCGGCAATCTCGCTCGAGCCGCTTGATTCGGCGCCGGCCTGAAGCTGCACGGCATTCGTTTGGGCTGATCCGACTTGCATTCTGGAGCCAGAGATTCTGGTGCGCGACGGTAGCTTCCCTACCCTCTGGCAGTATATGGACCAAATCTGAGCAGTTACATTGTGCTCGCGGGCTATTTGAGGCACAGTTTTGCGATTCCCTACCGAGGTACTAGACCGGACGGGGTACCTTTCCGGGCCAATTGGGCATGCGAAAGGGCCCGACCGAACCGGCCGGACCCTTTCTGTCCCAAACTGTCTCGTGATCACCGACCTGGGGATCGGTGAGGAAGGACTGCAGACACCGCGCGACGAGAGTCAGACCGCCCTGCGCAGAGTCCACAGCGGGTTACGGCAGGCCGCGGCCCCAGTGATTCGTGCGAACCATAATTTCTGTGCACCTTCCGAGCCGAATACTTCGGCACCATTCCCATCCGAGGAGGCCCCTCCTCGTCATCCGCCACCGGAGACAATCGCCTCCGCCCTCTGTGACGTCTGTATGAACACTATAGGACTATTGGGGGATAACGTCAACAGGACCCCATGACTAAATTCCTAGGCCGATTGGCAGGTGAAATCAGGACTCGCCGTGCTCACCTACAATTTCTGTATGGACGACCCGGCCATGGACCAGCAGATCGAGATCAGTTGGGCAGCGTGTCCACGCTGGGCCACGTTCGAGAGCGCCGATCTCGTCGATGCCGTTGAACAGCTCAGTGGACGGTGGGCGATTTTGCTCGTAGACGTGCAGGGGTCGGGCCGCGGAGGTCGACGTCTGGCGAGTACGCTGGCTCGAGAGGCGCGAGAACTCTTGGCAGCAGGTATCTCGGCCGAAACCGCTGTGCGGGCGGTCCACGAGCACCTCTATGAGCTCAGGCAGGGTAAGGTCGGCGCGTCAATCCATATATGCGAGATTGATCCCTCGGCTGAGTGCGCGACGATCGTTGGACTCGGCGGACTGGCGGTCGCCTTGAATGTCGAGAGCGGCTGGACTGTCGAGGCGCTCAACGGCCAGGCAGCCGGATTCGACAGACTGAGCGGGATCGAATCGGTACGACTTCCCTTCACTGCGGGCGCCCGACTTCTCCTGGCAAACGACGGCGTCGCACATTGCGCCGAAGATTTGACCGCGCTACTCGAACGTGGCAATACGGCTGAAATCCGCCTGGATGCGCGGACAGTTTTGGACATGGCCGTAGAACGAGACTCTGGTCGGCCGCGATCGGATATGGCTGTCGCCGCAATTGCGCGACTGGAGGCGGAATCCGGACCACGCGTCCTGGAAGCCAGGATCCTGGCCCCGATCCGGCGATTCGGGAGCGACTTGTGAGCCGATCCCCGCAGGCCATCGGCCGGATATCGGTGGTTGGGCCTTGCGCTTCAGGTAAGTCGACTATCGTTCGCGCGCTCAGGATGCACGGGTACGACGCCCATGTGACGTCCCAGGAACACAGCGCGATTCCCACATTGTGGAGCCGGCAGGATCCGTCGGTGCTGATTGCGTTGCAAGCCGATCTTGAGTCGGTCCGGCTGCGCCGCCGAAACCCGCGGTGGAGCCGGGCGGTTTGGCAGGCTCAGCAAGACAGGCTGGCCGACGCCTTTGCCCATGCCGACTACGTCGCAGATACTTCGAACCAGAACGCTAATCAGGTTGTGCGGGACCTGCTCGATTACCTGGAGTCACGCGCGCGAGCAGATGAAAGCGAGTAGATCGTCGTGACTCCCCTGCATTCGATCCCGTCCGGATCCCGGATTTGGCGACTTCTCATCGTGACCGTGTTGATTCTCGGCGTCGCTATCGGGGGGCGCGTCGAGCGATCGCGCTCGGCCGACCATGGGAACGAGCTCCGGCTGGCGGGTCCCGTGCAGGGGCCCGAGACCCTTGATCCGGCCCAGATGCGGGATCTCTCGACGGTCACCCTCTTGCGGCAGATCTACCGCGGTCTGATCTATTACGACGACAATTTGAACCCCGTACCGGAGCTGGCTCAATCATATGACGTCTCAGCCGATGGTCTGACATACAGCTTCGTCGTGAGAGAGGGTGCTACGTTCCAGGATGGCAGCCCGCTCACGGCGGACGACGTGGCCTTCTCCCTGTCGCGAGCGGTGAATCCAGCTACGGTTGAAGGCAATGCATCTTTACTCGCGGGTCCGACATTCCTCTCCGATATCGCCGGATTTGCCGATGTCATGAACGGCCAGGCAAGCACGCTGAGCGGTATCGATGTGAAATCAGAGAGCGAGCTTTCGATCTCTCTGACCGCGCCCAGCGCCACATTCCTGACCCGGCTCGCGGCCGTCCCCGCCGCAATCGTCAGTCGCGCGCAGGTCGAGTCGGATTCGA